>NZ_BAAIHN010000005.1:0-124357 GCF_054784775.1 Lacticaseibacillus boliensis | reverse complement strand
ACACAGACCTAGACCTTCAGAGCGACCAGGAAATTGAGACTTACATTGAACAACTGAATAATCGACCACGCAAGGTCTTAGGCTGGAAGACGCCATCAGAAGTCTTCATGGGTAAAAAGTTGCACTTGAGTTGACAATTCGTCGTGTCAAAAGTCCCTTGAATGTCCCCATATTTCGTTGAACCACTGACCGAAGCCGGTGCAGACGCGGTCTGCACACCATCAGCACCACTGATAAACTTACCGACAAGGTACAACGGCCGATCAACTCGTGCCGTCGCAGGAGATGCCGCCTCGTTCAGCGTGAAGATGACAGGTGCACCAACACTGGCTTGGCTAACGTCCCAAACCGTCGTCAGATCATCATCGGTGTTATTGTTCAATCTCTTCGTAGCCGTATCAAACTGTTTGGTCACCGCCGTGTCTAATTGGTAGGTAGCTGGTACTGGCACTGTGATTGTTAGATTGTTGTAATCCGCCACCGTGAGGCCAGTCTCATAACCGGCGTCGACCCAGCGCACAAAGTCATCCCCCACCTGGACATCGCTGTGGATCTGGCTGGCACCGCCGAAACTTGTATCCTTATTGGTGGCGTTGCTATCTTTATACAACGAATAGCCGCTAAAATTCGCCAAGTGGTAAGTCGCCTTCATCGCGACTTGACCAGTGACTTGACCGTTCACAGCCACCGTTGCGATGTCTTGATAATCCAACTTGGATTTGTCGGGCCAATAAGCTGCCTTGATCTGCACATCAAAGCCTAACGTCGACAGCGTATCCGCCGTCACCGTGTAGGTTACCCCGTTAGTCGATTGCGCTTTAGTGGCACCACTCAAATTAGGAGCGGAGTCGATTGCCTTAAAGTTCGGCAAGGTAATGGAGACAATGTCGCCTTTAACCAAATTGGTAGCAGCAATCGACAACTTGTCTTTGTCTTGCGTTCCGGAGTCGGGTTTTGTCGCCGAATTGCCCGTCAAACCACTATATGACTCGACGATACTTGTCTGCCCATTGACCGTCATCGATGCCGTTGCGTTGCTGGTAGGCGCTGGCTCTGGTGTTGGACTCAGAAGCGACTTGTAGCTAACGACTGGCGCAGTGGTCTTCGTTTTTGCGGCGGCTGTGGTGGCTGAATCTGCGGTTTTTGCCGCAGTCGTGTCCGCTGTCTTGGTCGCAGCACTTGCTGGTGTGTCAGTCGTCGCTGTGGTTGCGGTAGCCGTCGTTGCATTTGCTTGGGACGCATTGGCAGTCGCAGCATCCTTGGCTGTCGTGTCTGTTGCCGTCTTCGTTGCTGAGTCAGCCGCCGTTGTGGTCGCATCAGCTTTTGCAGTCGCTGGTGTTACTTGGGCGCTGGTCGTCGTTGCCGCCTCGGTCGGGGTCGCGGTTGTGGTCTTGCTTGTGGTAGCTGTTGTTGGTTGTGCCGGCGTTGCTGTGGCCGGTTTTTCTGCGGCGTTTTGGGCATAGTGCACCGTCACGCTGCTGTTGGCGTCTGTCGCCGTGACAGTTGCCGCAGCAATCTGCGGCTGGTCAGCGGTCATGCCTGTGACGCTCGCAGCTGCGACCGCGGCGAAGCCGGCCTGGCTATCTGTCTGCTGCCAAGTCTTGCCATCATCGTTAGAGGTGAAGTGTGCCGTCTGTACCGTATCTGGGGCAACGGTTTTGCCCGTCGCATCGACATAGTGGATCGTGCGTGTCACGTTTTTCATCGTGACGGCCTCAGCCGGGGCCTGGGTGTCGCTGACCGTTGCTTGTTCGTCGGGGCTCGTTGTGGCCGCCGCGTGTGTCGCTTGCGGCTTGCTGAAACCCAGTGCGGCGATCGTAATCACTGTTGCACCGGCAATGACCCATTGGTGCTTCGCCTTGTACATTCTGAAACGGGTCTTCTCAGTTGTTAGGCCGATTCTTTTTTTATTCATGATGTTCCCTCCAAACTGTGGTCCAGTTCTCTTCTCCTCTATTGTATTAATTTTAATTTGTGATAGTCATCAACATTTATAAATATCTTGTTTATAAAATGAAAGTAGGCGCTACCAATCTTATTGTATCAGCATCCGCCATATAAAAATGGTAATACTTGGGATCAAAAAAAAGCTCCTCCATGCCGGAGAAGCCTGCCATCATTCACGACCTGCCGCTTCGTCGCGCGGCGGATCCTTGGTCGGCAGCACCGTGATGACCAACATCGTGATGCCAATCGCCGCCAACAAAAGCAGTCGCGCGGTTGCTTGATGCCACAACAAGATGTAAACGAGCCACTGGCCCGCATACAACGCAACATACACCGCCCAGTGGACCCCGGCGTCGCGAAACCGCCGGATCACCAAGGACAGCGACGGTAACAACGTCACCAAGCTGATGACGATCAAGAGCAACAATAACCACAGCATGCTCATCAGAAGCGCGATCGGACTGCTCAGCTTGGCGGTGTCCCCGCTGTTGGCCAGCTTTATCACCGCCCCAATACTGACGGCGATCGTCACGCCGCCGATGATCAGCCCCACGATAGCTGAAAACAGCATCAACCACCAATACTCGCGACGACTGCTGCGGCCGGTGAAATTCACGTAATTGGCAAAGTAAGCCTTGATGCTGGTGAAGCCGCCGACGCCGTAATAGTTGTTGTTTGTTTGTTTCGCGACGCTTTCACTCGCCTTTTTCATCCGGATCCCCCGCTTCCTGTGTAACTCAATCACTCATTTTTCTCTGTTCACGGGTGAATATACACCCAGCCTGATCAGCGAACAACGAACAGTTTTGTCACCTGTGCGGCCTCAACCAAACAATAAGGCATAGCCTAACAAGCCTTCAGCAACGATCCCGGCACCGATGTAAAACCAACCCCAAACTTTGGCGCCACCGGCTCGAAGCGATTCGGTCTGACTGCCAAACAAGTTACCGCGGACCAGCCGCAACCAGTGGCCGCGCAACACCTGCACGCCCACTAAAGCCGACCATATTCCACCTACACCCAACACCCACAGCGTCGTCGGATCTGACATCGCGTTATCCTCCAAAATGAAAGCGCTGTTATTAGATTCCAATCTTAATATACCCCCTTAATTATTTTTGGGCAATAAAAAGCGGACCGCCAACGCGATCCGCTTGGATATATCGATTAATTGGCCGCCAAATGTGCAACTTGCTTAGGCAAGAACAGGTGCTTGGCGATCGTGACCAAAGCCGTGGTGACAACCAGCGTCAAGATGCCGGTGAAGACGGCGGACAGCCCGTTAATGAACAGCGAGTAGATCCAAGCCGACATCCCCTTAGGCGCGTAGCTACCCCAGAAGATCCAGCCGGCGTAGAAGTGGCAGAGATACTTGGCGAAGACGCCTAAGATCACCGCCGACCACGCCCACGCGAGAGCTTTGCCTTTGGCGTTTTGCGTCAAGGCGCGCTGGAACGGCTTGTAGAAAAGGCCGCCGAGCCCGGCCACGGTGAAGGCGATCGGATATTCGATAAAGCCTTGCGTCACGTTCAAGACGCTGCCTTCGCCGATCCCGATCAAGAGCAGATCCAAGATCCCCCAGGTGAAGCCGGCCGCCATCGCCGGGCCGACGCCACGACGTAGCGCCAACACGCTGATTGGAATCAGGCCGTAGCTCATTTCCACAGAGCTGATGCCGGTTTTGTGTGGGACGTACTCCAACGCCATGGCAAACGCAGCGATGATCGCCACTTCTAGAATGACTTGTAAATGTGAATGACTTTTTTGCACAATAATAGACCTCCTTTGTGATTTTACCCATGCACAAAGAAGGTCGTATTTACGACGCTCACAATCCCTACGCTCGTATTAGCGAACAGGTTCGAAGGGTCAGGGTTTCCCCACTCTCAGCCAATGGCTCCCCTTTGTGACGGGTATTCAGTTATATTGTACAAGCTCTAAGATGACAGAATGGTGAGAATTTGTCAAGGAACAGTCACAAGATCAGTTGTGTTTTCTTGCGCCACCACCTCAGTTAAGCGCAGCTATACTCGGTTTAGAGATGATCATCATGGATCAAGAGCAAGTCATTTGCAAAATAACAACAGCTTATATTTCACCATTCCCAAAGTATTCGTCGCGCAATTAAACCTGAATGAAGGATATTCAATTACAATCAATGTGAAAGATGGTGCGCTTGTCGCTAGTGCCACTGAACAATCTAACTCATTCATTAAGTTACACGAAATTGCTGCCATGTAATTTCTAGCCGACAAGTGGCACCTCGATCTGGTCTTCTTCTCTTTCACCGATGTATCCGCTTGCATCCCCCGCCCTCAACTTGCTATGCTGGAATTATGGCATATATAAGTAATTGCTATGCATAATCCAGAAACGCAAGGAGACGTGAGTGTATGTTAGAACTGAACCGCCCCATCACCCAACAACAACCCATCAACATCATGCTGGTAATCGACCGCAACATGGTGTTCCAGGCGCTGAACCTCACGCGCACGATCCTCGCCAACAATCCGCAAGACGCGTTGCATTTTTACATCATCTGCGACAACGTCACCACCCAGCAGCGCCGCGCGTTGACGCAGGCCTTCGCCAACAACCCGCGGGTGGTGATCCAGCTGATCACTCCGCACATCCCTTTGCCGGCCAACGTCGCGACCAGCTACCGCATCCCCAAGACCGCCTACTACCGCATCTACGTCGATCAGCTGCTGGCAGACTACCCGGTCGAGCGGATCTTGTACCTGGACGTCGACATGGTCAACACCGGCGCCTTGCGCCCGCTGTACGACACGGCCTTGGGCGCGAATCTCATCGGCGCCGTGGCCGACGGAGGTGACCTCGACCGTTTTGAAAAAATGGACCTGGCGCAGGTTTCACCCGATCGCTATTTTAATTCCGGCATGCTGCTCATCGACGTCGCCCGCTGGCGCCGAGACCAGATTGCCACGCAGGTCGTGGCTTATGCGCAAGAAAACGCCGAGCGCTGCAAATATCATGACCAAGACGCCCTCAACGCGATCTTGCACAGCCAGTGGCAACAGCTCCACCCCAGATACAACGCCCAGACCAACATCATGCTTGGCGAGACGCAGCGCTTCTCGCGCGATGTCTTGCACAGCACCCGCCAGAATCCGGTACTCGTCCACTTCTGCGGCCACATGAAGCCTTGGCGGGATGATTTTCCGCATCCGGGGCTGAAGCGGTTGTATTATGGCGCGAACCTCACCGCAAACTAAACCAGACGTCAACAGCCTCACCATCGATTGGATGGTGAGGCTGTTTGTGTGTGGTTGCTAGACTTGATCAACGCTTGGCCGCAATCTCCAAACAAGTTGTGATAAATACATCTAGGTTTGTCTCAGGCACCCGTTGCAACTTATCTCGAAACGCGATGAAGTCGTCGCGTTTGGTTTTCTGCTCCTGCGGCGAATGGGCAACAGGGAAGATTTTGAGATACAAATTACTTTTCTCGCGAATGTGCATATGGCATGTCGACCGCTTTGAGAACGTCCTCCAAGTTACCATCACAATAGATTGGTGTGACCCGATCTTTATACCACCGCCGGGATAATCCAGGAATCCGACCTTTTAGATACGCGTTCTTGACGTCTGGGTGTTGCACATCATCAACATCCATCAAGGTGAAAATATGCAGATGATCCAGGCTTTCAAGCGAATACGCTTCGGCAAATACCGCCTGTGATGCTAAGTCGCTTTCTTTTAACAATCGCTTAGCCAATCCTTCGATCTGGATACTCGACCGACCACTATCTTCGGCAATCACGATGATTTTTAACCGGATCGCTGAACCCAGACTTTGAGCAATGGCCACTTCAGATAAGCCATGGGCGACCACAACCACAATGTCTTGCGCTGGTCGCAACACCCGCTTGGGGCGCTTTCTACTTTTGCTGGCCATCAAACACCTCATCGAGATCGAGGAAACCTGTGTACGGAATCCCCATAAAGTCACCATTAAGATACATCTTCTGGACGTTGTTGTTCTTCTTGATGGTTTTGATGTCGGGAAAGTTAGCGACATACTTAAAGCCATCAGTATCCTCTTGAATAACATACGCAGATTCTGGGCGGAGCGCATTCAGCAACAACGTATTATGCGTGCTGAAGATCAGCTGACCCTTGATCTGCTTGTCCAAGGCCTCAACTAGCTTCAACATCAACAGGTCATGGATCCCGGTGTCGATTTCATCGATCACCACAGTGTTGCCATGCATGGCGTCTGCGATCATCGGCATCATATCCAGTAACCGCTTGGTCCCGTCTGATTCTAACTCAAACGGAATATCGCGCACTTCACCCCAGATATTCTTTTGGACGATCAGGCGATAATCCACCATCTCGTCTTGATACTGTCGCACGTATTTCAGCCCGACAATGTCCGAATACAGTTGTGGAAAAAAGGCGTTCAGCATCTGTTCGATTTCATCAAGCTGCGTCTCATCTTGACGCAAAATCCGCCCCGCTCTGGGTGCCGTGGTCAATAGCCCATGCGTATAGCCCTTGCGCGTATCTTCAAGCGTGAAAGAAATTCGTTGAATCTCTCGCATCGCGTGCCAGACACTGTTTGCCACCCCATGACGCATATACTCGCGATTGTTGTCCTTCAGCGCCAAATCAATGATGCTCAAGAAGGTGTGCTTACCCCAAAGCCGCTGGATACTATTGCGAAAATCCGCATTAAGCACTTCGTCGCTGAAGGCGGTCCCGTTCAGCATGACCTCAATGGTCTCTTCTTGCCGGTGAATATCAAAAATCATGCCGTTGCGAACATTCACGATTGAATACAGCGTTTCTCGCTTCAACTGATGGTCGCTGTCAAAAATGAGCTCATAATACCCGGTACTGTTGCCAGTGCCTTTAAGCTCACTGTTCTCAAACGCGATGCGGATGACCGAGTCTTCATGACTGTCGATCGTAAACGCGTTGCGAAACACTTGGGCCAAAGTCGTCGCTGTGGCAAGCGGCCCAACTGATGGCTTCTGAACTTGGTTAGCTTCCAACGCTGCAGAATCCTCGCTCAGCTTCTCCATCAGCTCACGCGCAAAACGAAGCGTGACGATCGTTCGCGCCAATTGGGCAAAAGGCTTTAATAGATTCGTTTTCCCGGCACCGTTTTCGCCATACAATGCCACCACGTGCTTGGGCTGATGGCGTGTCGTCAGATCCCAATCCACATCGACGAAAGAACCATAGTTTTCCAAATGCAAAGCAGTAATCATTGTTATCCCCCGTATTTGGAACATTTTATGTCGAAATTAGGATATATTGTGCTTATATCATAGCATTATGCGCCATGCGACACAACCGCCCAAATAAATGGCGCCGCCCACCATCGACCTGGTGAGCGACGCCATTTTAATTATTCGGCCGCAGCCGTCAACACCTCATGCCACTGACCCCAAACCGCATCTTCTGAATACCGAGCGCAAAAATCATATGCGCCTTGCGACAGCGCACTCAGCTTCGCGGGATCATCCCACAAATCGATGATTGCCCGGGCAATGTACAGCGGGCTGTTGGTCGCAACCACAATGCCGCTTTCCCCGTCGTTGACCAGCGTCGTCGGCCCGTAATCGATGTCGTAGGTGATGACAGGCAGGCCGTAGCTTTGCGCCTCCAAAATGCTGACGTTGAAGCCTTCGACTTCGCTGGTGACGACCATCACCGAATTGTCGGGATAGATATCATCCAGGCTGTCCTTGAACCCGCGAAAGTGGACGCGTGCTTGCAAGTCCAAGGTGTTGACCAGCTTGATCAGCTTGTTTTGTTCCTCATACCCTGCCATCGGCGCGCCAAAAATGTTCAGCGTCGCATCAGGGACGATTTTTTTAATCAGACTCAGCGCCTGGATCGCATCCCCGACGCGTTTTTCCGCGGACAAGCGGGCAACCACCAAGATCGTATGGGGCGGCCGCTCGGCTGGCGTCACCCGCGGCCGATCTAACTCAGCCGGCGTCAAGTATCGCACCGGCACCGTGTACACAGGCGTCGGAACCAGCTGCCGCAAGTCTTCTGCCTGCTTCTCGGTGGACACGATGATCCCGGAGAACTTGGCATCGACGGCTTTTTGCACCCACAAGGTCACCTGTGGCGTCGCGGCGTTAGGATCGTTCAGGTGGCTGCTGTGCATCACAAGTAATTTTTGCGCTGGCACCGCCATCTGACTGAGCGGCACGACCGCGGTCTCATGGCGATCAGCGAAGAAGACCGCCGAAGGATCCTTGGTCGCGACGACATCTAAGAAGTACGCGAAAAGGGGTTCCATCGACGTGAACGTTCTGATCTCGCCGTTGAAGCGTAACTGCATCGAGCGGTTACCCCACTGCCCGTCAGCACCCAGCCCATATTGCTCAGAATAAACCAACTCGTGCCGGCGGTTCCAGAACAGTTGCGTCGCCACGCGACCCTCTTGATCAATCAGCTGGGTCATGGACAAAAAGCCGCGCGTATCGTACAAATCGACGCTTGTGACCTTGCCGCTTTGATCGTAAAAACTAATCGTATCTAACGCCAGGTTAGCAGGCCGGAAGCGCACAATCGCCACGATCTTTCCGGCCAAGATGAAGGTCTGTTGCAAGTGGTCGTCACTGGTCTCGATAGTGTCATTCGCGATGGTTGGCACCTCAGGCGATACCGCTTCGCTTTGTTCGGTGAACCCTTGGAAAAAGTCGAACATGTTGAGATAAGTTGACGCATCAAGGCCATATTTTTGCAAAATCGGTGCGACTTCGCGATCATACTCACGGGTCACAAACACCGGTTGCCGGCGATAGTTTTGAAATAGTTGCACGCGTGCGATCATCATTTTCTCAATTGCAGAAATCGGTGCATAAAGCTTGTGCGTTAAAAAGTATTCCATTTCAATGATCTCCATCAATCCATCATTGCGCAACGAAAGGGTCACCTCAACGAGATGGCCCTTTCATGATACTAGTTTCGGCGCTTACGCTTCAGTGAAATTCCCAGAAGCGCTGCCGTTGCGGTGAGCAACGTTGCAATTCCTGCAAGCGATGCCTTGTTGGTGCTTTCCCCAGTTTCAGGGAACCGCTCAGCTTCATCTTGTTTGGCGATCGTAGCCGGTTGTGCGTTGGCTGCGATCCGGGCTTGCTCAGTGCCATCCGTCTCTGTCGAAGCAGAGCTGTTGGTAGCGAGCGGCTTTGGTGCCGGGGTGGAAATTGCCGTTGGGGCTGTTGTTGGTGCAGTCGTTGGAGCCGCTGTTGGTACGGATGTTGGTGCAGTCGTCGGAGCACTCGTTGGCGCAACCGTCGGGGCAGACGTAGGAGCTACCGTCGACGCAGCGGTTGGTGCGGACGTTGGCGCACTTGTTGGAGCAACGGTTGGTGTAGACGTAGGAGCTGTCGTCGGTGCCGCAGTCGGTGCCACTGTGTGTTCAACCGTTGGAGCTACTGTTGGCGCGGCTGTCGGGGCTACCGTCGGTGCAGACGTCGGAGCTGCGGTAGGAGCTACCGTTGGAGCAACCGTCGGCGCAGCGGTCGGTGCGATTGTTGGAACCACTGTTGGTGCAGACGTTGGGGCAACTGTCGGAGCAATCGTTGGAGCTACGGTTGGTGCAACTGTCGGAGCTACCGTCGGTGCAGACGTCGGAGCTGCGGTTGGGGCTACGGTCGGTGCTGTCGTTGGCGCAGACGTCGGAGCTACCGTTGGTGCTATCGTTGATTTTGGCTCAAAGTTAACGTAGTATTCGCCAGACGGATTGACACGTGTATCAATAAAGACTTGATTACCGCTAGCTGTTATGCCATCGTCTTGTGTTGCAGATACCTGATAATCTTCCGGAACATCAAGGCTTAACACATAGGATCCTGTAACAGAGGCACTTGTAATGCCGATCGTCTGCCCCGTTACAGAATCAACCGAATAAATAATCCCAAATGCGCCAACTGTTGTTGCATCACTATCATCTGGCACAATATGAACTTGATAGATTCCACTAGTATCTTGGGTCGTATCAATCAGAAATTGACCTCCCTGGACTGATACGCCAAGGTCTTGATTATCGGCTGCATGATAGCCACTTGGAATATCTGTGGACAGAATATTACCATTCGTGAAAATCATAGTCGTCCCGTATCTACTGTTACTCTGGTCATCCCAGAGAATAATTGTTCCTGATGCTGCTGAAACTTGCTGAATAGGCTCAGCATGTACGGTTACAACCGAAATAGCTGCACTACCTAATAATGCCGTCGAAATTAATAAAGCCTTTTGCCATTGTGGCAATGTACGTTTGTTCCCCATTAAAATTAACCCTCCACTACGATATGATTTTGTCATATCAGATTTCACAATTATCCATGAAAAACAGATGATTGTCTATAAAAAACGTCACTGTACATATCGTCGCCCACTCGCATTCACGAAATATAAAGCACCCTTAGTTAAGGTTTGTTTATAAAGTTACACACTCAATTGATTTAGGTCCTAAATATATAGTTATTTTATCAGTGAAGGTGTCTATATTTTTCTGTGTTCTATAAAAATTTGTGTTACTTACTTTTGTCATCAATAATTACATACACTGTTTATCAACGATTAAATCGATGAATTAATAGTCAAAATTTATTACGTAATCTTAAAAAAGTTTTTCCGTGAATTGAATTGGGAATCAACACACACTTAAAATGCAAAAAAAGTAGGACCCACCCCCTTCAGAGATTACGTCCTACCTTCATATAACCTATCAGCTTATTTACCCGAATCCGTGGTCCCAGCGTCACGTGCATCAACACCGCTCGTCGTCCCGGTGCCAGTACTTGTTACGGCCGTGCCAGTCGCTTGTTTCACTACCTCAGTCTTACCAGTTGCGCTCTCGGCACCGTTGTCCGTACCAATCGTACTCGAAGCTTTCGCGCCTGTCGTCGTGGTCCCAGCGACCTTACCAGTACTTGTGCTTCTCGAAGGCGTCCAGCGGTGATAGCGGCTAGTCGCGTAACCCGACCGACTGCCAATGGTTCCGGTGTAGCCAGCAGAACCAGTACTGCCGGTACTACCGCTGTTACCAGTACCACTTCCAGTCACGCCGTTAGTATCAGCCGTACCAGCAGTTGTCGTAGCATCGCTGCCCGAATCCGCATCGGCAGTCGCCGATTCACTTGAAGCAGACGCACTCGTAGCGGTTGTCGCCGTGGTGTCCTTAACATCAGCCTTTTTATCGTCAGCCTTGGGTTCATCTGCCTTCTTCAGCCGCGCCGCGTAACTTTTGTGCAGCGCCTTGATCTTGACGGTCAGCTTCTTCAGCTGCTGATCCGAGTAAACCACCGCCCGCTCGCTTTTGGCGACCTTCAACAACGCCGCCAGCGCATGGTCGTTGGCCTGCAACTGCTTCTTGCTGGCAGACGCAAGCTGCTTGCCGTCCAGCGTCGCCGCCTTCAGTGCCGCGGCATTTTTGTGGACAAAGTATTGCTTCTCTTCAGCAATATCAGCCTGATACTGCGCCAAGATCTGTTTGTCGTGTTCGTCACCTTGGCGATAAGCGGCATACGCCTTCGTCAAAGACTTCAGAGCTGCCAGACGCTTGGCGTCGTTTTTCTGTGCTTTGACCTTGGCAAAATCTGCGCTCATGTCCGCCAGCTTGACGTGGATCCGATCCTCATAGTGTTGCTGTGCCATCACGTTTTGCCGATGGTGGAAGCCGACAAAAACGAGTGCTGCCACAATGATCACGGCGCAGACGGTGGCGACCAGCGTCGAAATGCGCTTCTTTGTTCGCATATGTCATCCCCCACGATTCTCCCATACCAAACCCCGATCGGTATGGACATGCTTCGATGATATTATACCAGCCCAGCAAACACTTAATATAGTCTGAAAACAGTTTAATTGCGTAGCTGGCAGTCTGACTCGCGTATTAAACGATCCAGACCGTCACATTCATGCAAGAGCGGATTGTTAGCAACAAGTCTTTAACGAAGTCTGGATGGTTAGTAATGCCGAACCTCGATTCAAACACTACCCGATACACAACAACGTCGATACAGTGCCAGTTGGCGATTCATTCAAGAATACATAAGGCTTGGAACGCAACTGATTACCATGCTATAATGGCTACAGAAAAGGCGCGGTGTGCAACCACCACGCCCAATGCAGACCGTTTAAGACGGCTGGCATTTATGAATTGACTAGAGAACCGTCGCTTCGGCCAAGAAGTTATCGATGGTTCTTTTTTTGTCGGCTTCGATCATTGCTTTCACGATAACAACCACTAGCTCGAGTAAGGCAACAATTAAGCTACCAAACGCCAACATCATCATGATTGCATCAGCAACGGGAATCAACAAGGCACCCCCTTTCACTTAGCGTTTGTGAATCACCCATAGGCGACCACCTCACAATGTGATTGGATTTACCAACCGTCATCAACTTTCTGCTTTGTTATCTTACCATATCGACTATCACGACACCCCAAAAAGTTGCCACGATTCTCCCATACCAAACCCCTATCGGTACGGACACGTTTCGATGATATTATACCAGCCCAGCAAACAGGGAAAATGCTTAATTCCAATAAAACAGATACATTGCGATTTGGAGGAGACCCATGACCGCCAAGAAAGCCGGCTCGGATCATCTTCGCTTCGCTGCTTTCGCGTGCTTACCCTCCAGAACGCAACCGACTTTCCTTGAGTTGAAATCAAATCTTTTTTGTTAGCCTAAAATCTTATAAAATATGATAGAATCAAAGTAAGGTTTCATTCACGTTAGCTCAATTTTCAGTCGCCACGATATCGATAATATTCCTATAACAATAAGCTTTACATCATTGAAATTTAAATCTCTTCCAATCCACCATTGAGCACTTTTCAATTACTTATTGCTAACTTTCTCGTTAAGTTCATCTTATACGTATACGTATACGTCCAGGCGCGGATTGACGTTAAAAGCTTGGCGCGTTCCAGGAGGCATTATTCATGAAAGTAACAAAGCTCGTTGTCGGTATTCTTCAGATCCTGGTTTCATTGGTCATCTTGCTGCAATCTTGTGCAGTTGGGCTTGGCCACGCAATCGAAAGCAAAACGTCAGATGCTGGCGGCTCTGTCGGCGTCTTCGTCGGAATCTTATTTCTGGCAACCGGCATCGTCTATATTGCAACCCGGAAGAGCGAAAAACTTGGCGGCGACATCGCTGCAATGGTTATGATGCTCATTTCGTGGGTCTTTGGCATCACGAATGCTGCCGATTATTCCGACCTCGCAATCTGGGGTTGGCTGGCGTTCATCATCGGTGTTGGCTTCTTCGTCTGGCACCTCATCAGTAATCGCAAACAGAAACATCCAGCCGCATAATTAGCGGCCAGCCCCTTCTCGCATGGCTAACGATGTTGACTAACGAACCGGCACTTCTGCCAAGAAGTGCCGGTTCGTTTTGTTGTCTGCGATCATTTTGCTAACGCATGCACAGCCGAGCACTGACGCCATGATCGCCGCCGCTGCTGGCGAAGGCTCTCCTCTTAAGCAAAAAAAGAACGCCATCTCTTGATTCCAAGAGACAGCGAACCTTCCACCTGATTACTTCACCGAACGAATCGAACCCATCAGGACGATCGCGACGATTTCCATCCCGATCGCGAAGTAGAAAATAGCACCAAATCCGAAAGCGCTGACAATAACAGACGCAATAATGGAAGCTAACATCTGAGAGAACGTGTTCGCTAAGTTGATCAAGCCCAGATCCTTACCAGCCGTATCAGAAGATGGCAGGACATCCAAGTTCAACGCGCCATCGACTGAGTTATACACGCCATTACCAATAGCGGCTAAACCACCATAAAGAAACATTGCCCATGGTGTGACGAAAAGGAGTGGTAATACTGGCGCAATGGCTAAGATAACCGTTGCAATCAAGATTGGCAGCTTGACCCGCTTGAATTTATCAGCAATTGGCCCGGCAACGGCAGCAAAGAACACCCCAACGACCAGACTGATCGTCGAATAAATCGAGATAGATGCACCTGCACCGCTGTTAGACAAGTGAATGTAATCTGTGAAGATATACAGCAGATAAGTAAAGACAATCATGTAACCGACAGTCATGAAGAACTTGCCTGTCAATGCTAAGTAAAAATCACGTGCGCCCTTGGTTGGGAACGTGAAGTATTTCAATACGGCAGCTTTATCGAATTTGATCTTAGGCTGATCCAAGTTCGACTGTTCATTAGACAACAGTATATGAACCACGCATAAGATGACCGAAATCGCAGCTAACGTATAGAGCCCATACTTCACATTACCAAGGAACTGAGCGGCAAGAATCGCAAACCCTTGTTGTGCGGCAGTCATCCCCACACCATAAAACGTTGATAGCGTCCCGCGCCACCGTGGTGCGATCCGATCCGAAATCTGCGGGTAAATAGCCGCGGCGACAATGTTCTCGCCTCCAGAAACCAACACCCACACAAAGATAATGGCCATTACTGAACGAAGATTGGCAACGATCACCAATGAGATCGCCATAATCAACGTCCCAATAACAATGTACGGTTTACGCTGACCGAACCGTGAACGGTTGACATCGGACATGGCACCAAACATAAAGTTGGTGATCGCCCCGGTGATCGTCGCGACCGCACCAAGGATCCCGACCGCCCAGATCTTCCGCGCAGGGTCGATCTGACTAAACAGTTCTGGTAACAAGGTCCCCCGAGCAGAAGCGGCTGGGCCGTACCAGCATAACGGTGCTAGAAACATCGCGATAGAAAAGGCAAGCGGTAATTTGGGCTGATCCTCATCGCGAACTTTGGCGTTAACTGCACCGACTTTCTTATCTTTATCCATGATTTCACCTCATTTTGAAATCTGTTACGTTTACCAGCTAACCATCGTGCCCGCATCTTCAGGATCGTTCAAATCAAAGAACGTTAATTTTGCTTCGGTGTAATGCTCCCCGACGCGATACAGGTTGGTCCCGTGAGTGATATTGCCGTGCCCGTTGATGACCAAGTAGTGCTGTGAATGGGCAACGATGTCGAGTCCTTCGACTTCGTCTTCCGGCACGACACGGTTCAACTTGACGTCGTGAACAGGTACCCGCTTGACGCTCACATTTTGAGCGGCCCCTGCAACCAAGACGGTGTAGAACGTCTGATTACCAGTGAAATCACCGGCACATACGACCTGCTGACTAGCTACCTTGCTGTTGTAATGATACGATTGTTCGCTATCTGCCAAAGTACTGCTCAAACGCTCATCGAAGACGCTGGTTGCGGCCACATCAGCTACCGTGAATTCAGCGACATGATCGTTGAGGACGACCTTACCTTGACTGTCATAATGGAATGCTTGTTGATAATGATGCTTGCCAGAAGCCTTGACCTGATCGATGACCAGATAAATATCAGGCTGCAGATGCAAGACTTTGCGGGTGACCCATACCGGACTAGGCAGCTTCATGAAGCCATCATGGCCGCCTTCAAAGAACTCATAGCCAGGGCCTTGATGCAAAGGACTCTTCAGCACGTCGACTTGCGTATTGAGATCCCAAGATTGGTCGTAATGGTGGGGATCGAAGCCGTCGACGATGATCGTATTGTGCGCCGGCAACATCTTGAATTCATAGCGGTCGGCCTTGTCGACATACGTGTAACGGCCGGCATCGACTAAGACATCATGGCCGCCAACGATCCAATCGACATGCAAGAGATCGCTGTGGCCGTGCCCACTACCGATTTGACCACAATCCATGTGCAACATATTCGCGTCGCGGCGCCAGCTTGAACGTAAAACATAATGGCCTGAAGATTCTAGGGCAATCGATGTCTGCTCAGGGTCGCGCGGCGCTAAGCCATCAAACAAAGCTTGGTCATGCGCGGTAAACAACCAAGAGTTCTCGAAACTCAACGGCTCATCTGAAGCTTGCTTGAACGTTCCGTCGGCAAAGTCGATCGCCGCCAGCTGCCACGGTGTGTTGAGATGCTGCACATCAGAATCGCCATACAGAAGCTGGGTGCCGTCAGGTTTGGCCATATACCGCGAAGCTTTGGCCATCTTGGCAACCTGCGCGCTAAAACCAGCGGGCAAAGTGAGATTCAAGCGCCGGGCGAACAGGATAACTTCAAGCATCACGCGCAACACTTCGTTATGATAAAGCGCGGATTGTTCGACCTGAACGCCGTCGTTTTGGACCTGCACGTGCAGTTCATGGCTCAAGTATGCCAGCGAATCGTGTAAGGCCCGCTCCGTGTCGCTGTTATGTGGTAACAAACAACCGTATAAGAATAACCCGAAGTTCTCGAACACACCCCAATTTGTTGAATAATTGTAGGGTTTGTTCTCAGCCAAGAGCGTCTTTTCATGCACCCGCATCGATGCGTAGATCTTGTTGAGCACCGCATCGGTCAACTTAGGGCTGTCTTGGATCATGTACAACGATTTCAACCATTTTTCGGTACGGAAGCCAATTTCTAGGATCCGCCAAGTCGTCATCCGATTATCTGGACTGATCGGCTGTTGATCGATGAAATCTGTGATCAAATCAATATAGCCTTGAACGTACTTTTCCTTACCAGTAATCAGATAGGCCTGTGCCAAGCAAACCAAGAACTGGTGCCGGTTGAACGCCCAGATGAACTCGTTGTCGTCTGCCGGCTTGAACTCCCAGTTGATCTTATCTTTAAAAATCACCGGAATATCGGTCCGTTCCAGGTCCCATTCCATGTTAAAGACAAACTTCTTTTGCAACGCGTCATCCGCGGTTTCGATCACCTGTTGGACGATGTCTTCATGCTGATTCACCCGTGGTAGCACCAAATCCATATGTGCAGCCGGTGCAAATGCCGGTTGGAAAAAAGTCGCTTTTGTAACATCAGCCATTGTTAACTGCCTCCTTGGCAACTTGACTAAGTGGTAGTGGATAACCACCTAATCGCATTAATGCTTCAATATAATAGAAATCTGCATAAATTAACGGTTGGGGTTGCGGCTCATCGTGATAACTGACTGCCGCACTTTCGACAATGTTATCTCGCTTATCGTCGTAATCGGCATACTTGGCGTCAATCACCTCCAGCAGATCGATAGCGGCTCGTTTAAACTTACCCGCCTGCTCGGGCTGTGTTGCTTGCAACGCAGTGCTCAAGTGTAACAACCCGCTGGCCAGGATCGCCGTTGCTGAATTGTCGACGTAATCAACGGTTTGGGGCTGATCAAAATCAATTGGCAGAGCCGCTCCTGGCCGCAACTGTTGTAAACAATAGTCGGCGATCTTCGTCGCGGTCGCTAGATATTCTGGCAATCCGGTATATTCATAAGCCTTCATGAAGCCGCTGACGCCCCAGCTTTGCCCACGCGTCCATGCAGAACCATGCGCGAAGCCTTGCCCGCCGAGAGAATGCTGATAATCACCGGAAACGGGATCAAAGACGATAATGTGTTTGACTGAGCCATCATCACGCACCGCATGCTTGATGACCGTGTGGGCATGGGCATTGGCAATCGCGGCAAAACGCGGATCCCCGGTGGTGGCACTTGCCCAATACAAGAGCTCGAGATTCATCATCGTGTCGATGATCGACCACCCGACTCTCGTATCGCTATCGGTGCGCGCATCCCAGGCACGAATGAAGCGGCCGTTGAGGTTGAAACGGCCCGCCAAGATCGTGGCGGCATGAAGCGCGCGTTGCTTGGCAGTGGCAGAACGCGTCAAGACGGCGTCATAACCGCTGCTCAATAAGTACATGAAGCCGACGTCGTGATCAAGCCCGCGCATGGTTGTCAGATTCAGCGCCAATTCAGATTCAATCGTCTTGGCCGCTGCACTGTATTGCTTGCTTCCACTCACCGCGTATAGCTCCCACAAGATTCCTGGATAAAAGCCGTTCGTCCACCAGCTGAGATGATCGACCGCCATCACATCCCCGCCAATGTGGCTGTGATCATCAAAGTGCCCATCCACAGTGGTATAAGGAATCTTGCTACCTGTCCGTGAAGCAACGGTTTGATACTTTTTCTCAATCGCTTGGAGACGCTCTTTTGCAGCAAACTCGCTCATAGATATCACCTCGAAAATAGTATTAATCGTTTGATTTTTTAATTAAATAAATATAGAGGAACTTTACCCCTATTTCCGTAAATATCAAACGTTTATCTTTGAACAAGCACACTATACATCCGCATAAAAGCGCTGTCAATAGCAAATCCAAAATTCTCATCATCCCGTTTCTATGGTATAATAATGCCAGCTTTTCTCATTTACTCTAACTAATCAGGTGACTTGGCCATGAAAAAGAAAATCGGGCTGGTCGATATCGCCAAGCGTGCAGGTGTCTCTGTTGCGACTGTCTCTTACGCCTTGCATGGCGGCGGTACCCTCAGCGACAAGACGCGTCAAAGAATCAAAAACATTGCAACTGAACTGCATTATCGCCCAAACATAGCGGCTCAAGGGTTGCGGACGCACCAGTCGAAGATCGTCTGCATGCTCATTAACAGATTCAACAGTGCCTTCAACGGCACCTTGATCGACGACACCAGAATGGCGTTGCTGGCCAAAGGCTACGCCTTGGTGGTCATTGGCAACAGCAACGCCTATTTGATCGACTCGCAGATGTTCGACGGTCTAATCTTCTGGAACCACGCGATCCCCCGCGACGAGCTGCACGCGCTGGCCAAGCGCGTCCAAATTCCCATCGTCTTGATGGCTGATGAGCTCGACTTGCCTAACGTCGACAACGTGGTCTTGGATAACGCCCCGGCGATCGACGCCTTGATGCAATACTACGAGCACTCCGCCCATCACAAGATCTGTTTCTTCCGGCACTCCGCGGACTTCTACAACGAAGATCACGGCTCGTACAACTCGGAACAACGCCTGAACGCGTGCATCGCGTATCTGCGCAAACACCATCCCGACATCGACGTGCTTGCCAATACTTACGACGGCTTCTTCGAATTTTCCCGCGCGTACGAGATCGCGCTAGACCTGTTGAAAAAGCGCCGCTACGACTTTTTCTTCTGTCTCAATGACATGATGGCCTATGGCGTCTACAAAGCCGCCAATGAGTTGGGCCTGGTGGTAGGCGAAGACATCAGCGTCGTCGGCTTCGATAACTCCCCCACTTCCGGGACTTATTATCAGCCCGCGCTGACCACGATCGACTCCGAACTTACTGAATGGAGCACCCGCGTCGTCGATGCCATCACCGACAAGATGTCACATCCGGACAAGATGCAAGGCCACACGATCATCTCCCCAACCACGCTGGTGCCCGGGGACTCGGTGAAGTTGGCAACGGCGTTGGATAGCAAGTGATTTGGCAATATAAAAAAGGCAACTCGCGAGAGTTGCCTTTTTTACATGTTCTGTTAGCGATAAACCCTAATACAAAAGTCTCGACGATGACAGCACATTTATAGTCGGTTATACATATAACGGATCGTAATATTTGTGCACCCATGCATCCGCTTCTTCTTGGGACTCATTTATGCAATCTTCTGGTTTAATGATCAAATCATCATCAACGTTAAACAGCCGCTGACGTCCTTTTACCTTGAACGGTCGGATGTAATAACCATCTGTTCCAAATTTCCACTCATAGCTTTTAGGACCCAGCTTCACCACATCAACGATTTGAATCACGCATAAAGCATGACCTGGAATTGTGCCCGGTATGTGTTGCGCGGTCGAACAGATCAGCAGATCCCCACGGTGTGACGTTGGCCAACTCCTGAACTCACTCATTTTTTCGCCTACAAGAATATCCATCACATAATCCGGTCGAATCGATATCGCCTTCATAAGCTCATCCCCATCCTCTTCAACCAGATTATAGCATTTAGCGCTTCCAAAATATTTCAAAAGCTTCCGAAACATCGCTTTTAATAATGGAATACTCCCATGAGTTCTTGCCGGTTTCTTCGATTGTGACTAGTTTCTGGGCGTCCATTAAACCATACAGATCGGAGCCTGCATCGCTGCGCCACAGATACGGCACGCCGCTTGAGATGTGCGCGTCAGGCTACGCAAAGCAAAAAACCACCGCCCGCTCTTGTTAGCAGGCGGTGGCATGTGTGAAAGGAAGTCCGTCCCTTTGATCCGGCCGTCACCCAAACAGCCGGTGGCGCAATCGCGCCTAAAAATAGGATAGCAAATTCTGCATGACAAGATAGTCAGGATTTCACTAAAAACTTTGCGATGCCGATATTCATCACGACGAATTTTACTTCTAAGCTTGGTTAATGCTTCTATTCTATGTGAGCCCAGCCTCACAGACTTTATGGAGGAAGGAGGACGCAACCATGGCACGTACAGTTTTGAGTTATACGCTGTCGGTGTCTTCGCGCCGGAGTAATGGGACGATCATTACCCGGCGGTACCCGAATGCCAGCTTATCGCTGAATGATGATCAGGCACGGACGATTCAGGATGTTGTCAACAGCTTCGACGAAGATCTACCGAACTACCTGCGGGTGACCCGCATCGATAATATTGACACCGAGCCTGATGACTGACCCTATTGACGGATAGAAGGAGGTGATTATCATGGATAACATCATCCAAGACCTGAGCTTGAACTTTGCAGGTGCAAACGGCGAGATCAACAGCTTTCGGATCAACGGCTTATACGGTACAGTGACGAGCGAAAAGGCTAATGCGGCGATGGATATCATCCTCGCCACAGGCGCATTCGTCGACGACACCGGGCCTTTGTATACGACCCCCATCAACGCCGTTTTGACCACCACTGAGACCAAGACGATTTCCGAGCGCTAACCACGATTGCGGGAGGCGCAGGCAATTGCCAAGGGCTCAAGCGGGTAGGAAAGAAGATGACGCTTATGGACACACAATTCTTAGGCAGTCTGGTCGACCAAGCCATCGGCGGCGTGATCGCCTTGATCCTGCTGACGAAGATCGACAAGCGGCTCGAACAACTCAGCACGGATGTGCAGGCGCTCATCACCGAGATCCGCGCCGAATTAAAAAAGTCAGCGTAACGAAAGGAGATTCCCGTTCATGGCAACAGCACTGGTCGCAGATGTCTCTAGCTGGAATCCAGACACCCAAGCTTTTTTCTCAGACCTCGCCAAGCGCGGCGTGAAAGCCGTGGTGGTGAAGCTGACTGAAGGCACCACGTACAAGAATCCCAAGGCCAAAGCCCAGATCCGTGCCGCCTGGAACGCCGGCATGCACGCACACGGCTACCACTTCGCCCATTATCAAAATACCGCCCAGGCCCAGGCCGAGGCGCAATACTTCACCCAAACTGCCCGTGCCTTAGGCCTCAACGGCACCTCAGTCTTGGCCGCCGACGTCGAAGACCCCGCCCTTCCCAAGGCCAATCTCACGGCATTGACCAACACCTTCCTGACAGCGGTCAAGGCGGCCGGTTTTGGTAAGGTCGACTTCTACACCATGGCCAGCTGGATCTGGTCGGGTTACCTCAATCCCGCCACCCTATTGGCCAAGAACCGCTGGATCGCCCGCTACGGCGCCACCCAACCCGGCGTGGACAACGTCGGCACGTGGCAGTACACGAACAACTTTCAGGGGCTGCATGTGGATATGAGTTACGATTTTCATGGATTATATACCAAAGTGTCGTGAGGCGGGTTTTGCTGGAAGTCTATGGCGGCTTGGGTGCCGGTGCGTGACCGAGACAGCTTAGCCAGTCCTCTGTTGCACCCTGAAGCTCGACAATGAACCGGAGTGTTGTGCGTACTTCGAACCCAGAAAGGAGGCCTGGCATGTCCCCGTCTCGAATCCATGTCGTCTTGAGTCTCTCCCAACGCCGCACCATTAACCATTACAAAGCAGTCTACGGCCTGTCGATCAGCAAAATAGGCAAGCTGGCATTGATGGAATTCTTCGCCAATCATCCCCTTGCACCTGATCCCCAGACGTTCCAACTCGAAGACACGCCGGCGTTCGCCTCAGTCGATGCATTACTCCAGTATCTAGAGGAAAAGAAAACTGATCAGGCTTGACCTCCCCCCGAACAAAATCGCCTGCCATCCGCGAGATGACAGGCGATTTTTTCATGGGTTCAGTTCCTTATACACCGCGGCGATGTGCTTAGCGTACTGCCCAATTCGCGCCGGGCTAAGATGCAGGCGTGCCGCGAGCTCACGGTTGTTCAGTCCTTCTTCGTAGCGCAGGCGCACGATGGCCTGCTCCACCGGCTTCAAGTGTGGATACAGCGCCGTCAGCGTCTCCGCCACCTCGATGGTTGTCGTGTCTGTTGTGGTTTGTAGAGGCAAAAGTGCCGGTGTTCTGGCGATCGCCTTGTCTTCGATCTCATGGCGATGGTTGTCGCGTTGGCGGGCGTGTTGAATGTCGTAACGCAACCGCCAGCCGATCAGCCGGTTCAAATCCGAACCGTGATACTTGGCGGCAAACTCGTGGTAATAGTGCACATAGCGCGCCACACCGACCATCCACATGTCGTCATAGTCGGTGTGGCTTCTCAACACCCCTGCCCGCTTCAGCGCGGCGTAAACTACGCCTTGATTAGCGGCGAGGGCTTCCAATGCATCGTCGGTCAAATCTGGTCGTCTCCCGGTCTGCATCGCGGCCGCTTAGCAGACATCAGTATTTCCTGAGCACTCGGGATACTGGCAGGATACAGCAGAGGCGTGGCTGGCGGCTATTGTTGCAAAACGTCGGGAAACGCCTTGGCGACAGGCGCAACCCCGATCCTGCGGTGAACGCCCAATCAGGCGCTGTCAGGACAAGGCTTGCACGCGCTTTGCGGCAATCTCAAATCAGACGATTTTTCCAGATTCATTAATCTCGTCAAATGCCAAGTCCAGCAACTCTTGCATCAGCTGGGCATTGCTACCGACAATATCAAAATTGCTGTTCATTCGCGCCATCAAGAGTTGCTTGAGATGATCAGGGTCGCCTTTTCCCACCGCTTCCCGCCACACGTCCAACAATGATTCCACTGTCGTCAGATCTGTGTTGAAGCGCGACGTCTTCAGTAAACTGGGGGCAAGGGCAACGAGGATGCGACGCCACACCGGCAACAAAATATCGTCGACTTCGCGACAATACTGCCAGATCCGGTTCATCATCGCAAAGTTCAGATGGGGATGGTAGATCTCGACGGTGGCGGTATGGCGCTCGAATTTGAACGCCGCGATACACCTGTGGGCATCAACGTGGTGTAACTCTTGCATCAAGGTCGCACACAACCACATGGATTCCGCACCGCTGCCGACATGAAACCAGATGCCGCACATCGACACCGCGATCAACGGTAATTTACCGCCAGGCATGTGCATCGCCAGCTGTTCACGCTGATCGGCGCGACCTTTTGCCTGATTGATCCACATCTGGTAAGGCGCCATAAACTTCGCCGTCTGGGCACACAAAAACTCCGGACGCTTCGGATGGCCGATCACACCGCGGTCCAGATCCAACATATACATGCCAGACGCTAAAAGCGGGTCAGCCAACAAAATGATCCCTTCGACTGGAAACACCCGATAATTCGACGTTTGGCCATGTGCGTCTCGCACGGATAACGCGCTCCCGATCGGTAAATGCAATCCTGACCAGGTTTGGGTTAAGGTAACGCTAGGCATTATCATCGGCTTTCACCCTTCCCATTCATTTGTATTAATTGGTTCTATTATGACCCTCCTCAATCCAGCTACCTAATTTTTTGTCTCGACATCGATAGATATTTGAATAAATCTAGGACGTTTTCATGTCGTATTTTATTTGAACAAAATAGATTATTTTCTAATTCAAGCCATATTCGCTGCCAATCGCAGATTTACTTCTAAGTTATTTTCAGCAAACACCTGGCATCGAGAACCCCATCCATGTAAACTAGAAGAGAAGCTACACGATAGCACCTAGGAGGAACACATATGCCAGATCAACGTACCTTAATTCTAGTCAAGCCTGACGGCGTTGCCAGCGGCCACATCGGCGACGTGATCGCCCGCCTCGAGCGCCGGCGCTTCACCATCACCGCGCTGAAAGTCGTCAACGCCAGCAAGGAACAGCTTGCCCAACACTACGCCAAGTTAGTGGGCAAGCCATACTACCCTGCCGTTGAAAAGTTCATGATGTCCGGCCCCATGGTCGCCATCGTTGCCACCGGCGTCGACGTCGTGGAATCCTTCCGCAAGATGACCGGTCCGACCAACCCAGAAGACGCCTTGCCTGGTACCATCCGCGGCGACTACGGCCGCGCCTGGGACGCAGACGCAATCTACAACGTCGTCCACTCCTCCGATTCTGTCGAAAGCGCAGAAAAGGAAATCAAAGTCTGGTTCCCAGAACTATAACCAGAGCGCAGTGGCGCGTACTTAGGAGGGAGTCTAAGATGGCCTGGGTGCGTGCGGCAAAGCCGTGCGTGACCGGGACAGCTTAGACAGCCCTCCGTTGCGCCACGGAGCTCGACGCCAAACCAGAGCGGAACAAGATCAGGTTCCCACGTCTGCCCATACCTGGCAGACAGATTTGATCGTTACCATCCAAGTCCCAACATGCTACAATAACACAGAATCGAAAGATGACACATCATCACCGGAGCCGCTACCTTCGCAACAGGTAGCGGCTTTTTGCATCCCTCAATAAATATCTCAAAATTACCCTCACAACTGACATATGTTGTCATGAAAGCGGCGTAAACTACTAAGCATAGGAGGTGTTGAGATGCCAACGATCAAACAACACTATCAAATGCGATACGCCGCGCTGGGCATTCCCATGCCCGACGTACCTGAAGAAACCTGGCCGCTTCTCGAACAGATGCAGGTGCTGGGCAACTTCCAACCGCTGCGCATTCCTTCTGTCGACCAGCTCCAACGTGACATCTGGTTTCTGCCCCAGGATGATGAAAAACTCAACTTTGACAATGACGACGCCAAAATGGCGCTGACCAGCTTCGTCAACTGGCTCGACGACACCGATACGCCAGGCTGGGAAGACGATCCTGACTACGATCTCAGTCAAGTCCACGTCCTTTCCACCGGCGAGTTGCTCACGGACACGGACGATTATCAAGACATGATCGCCGATGGCCCCATCGATCCCAAAGGGTATTACGACTGGTGGCTGCACGAGTTGTTAGGCAAGCGCCTGCCGACGCCTGTGGACGACACCCTTTTTGTCAGTGAATACCGTGACTTCAAGGAATTTGTCACATGCCTGCGCGAAAATCACACGCCGTATTGCTTCGCGCCCGACACCTGGGAGCGACCGGAAATCCACGGCAGTCTGTGGTTGCCGGGATTTGAGGCCGATTATTATCTGTGGGACGGCGATGTTTGGCCGACGATCACGATCCAACCTTACTCGAACTAAACCATGCCTTATAGGAGGATAAGATGACTTTTCCAACCCTTCCCATCGATTTCAGCTTCAAGGTCGCGCTACTGCGAGAACAGCCACAACCTGCAGAAGCGGTCGTGCTAAACGCGCTTGGGATAAGAGAGCGCGCGATCATGCCGTGGCAGGTCCAACTCCTGCATCAGTTACTGAAGTACCAAGAAGCCGGCCACCGGCCATTTCTTGACGACTTCCGGCTCCTGCACGACGCTTACGGCATAACGCGCTTCGAGTTTGCCGCCTTCGTACTGCCGTCGACGACCATTGCGACAACATTAACCCAGATCCGCGATTGGCGGGTGCAAAACACGAACTCATTTGCAGTGACCGTTGCAGACAAGCAAGCCGCGATCCTTGGTGAGACTGCGCCGGCACGCTACGCGGAAGCCGACAACATCATGCGGGTGCTGGAAGCGACCGGCTTTTTTCACATGGACGACGACCGCTTCGTGTGCTGGCGGCACCGCGAAGACGAGCTGGCTGACATCGTTGAACACGTCGATCCTCAACTACTGCCAGAAGCTGCCTATGCAGAGGCGATGGCGAATCCGTACCAGCCGCAGTTGCTTGGTGACGACATCAATTATCTGATCGCCAAAATGGGGCCGCGGATGATGTTAGGCGAGGACAGCTATTCACTTTCGGTCATCCAGAAACAGGCGGAATCCATGTACAATGCTTGGCGCAGCGACCGCCGCCGCGTCGCCGGCTTCATGAGCGACGGTAGCGACATTGCGGACTATAATTACGACGCGATGACAGCGCTGAAGGCCCATCTAGAGCGGATACGAGGGTAATGCCCGGCTTGTGCCAGGACATGTTATCCTGACGACATAGAAAAACCCGTGCAAATGAGCACGGGAATGCAACCGACTAAAGCTCAGTGGCTAGCTTATCTTAGTTTAGTAGTGCAAACTACTTAATCGCAGTCAGCTACCACTGAATAAATTCGGTGGCTTGCAGCTCGCGTGTCATTGACACAGTGGTCCAATACCTTTCAGGCTCCCACTAATCGCGGCTGCATCGTCGGACAGCTGACAATGCCCGTCAGTTATCAGGTTTACCCAATAACTTCTTTAGTAAAGCGTGGGTGGTCGTCACCATTCATATACAGTTGTCCCAGAGTTACAAGATTCATTGCCGCAATCCGGTCATCATTACTCTGGTAAGCACAGGAATCGCAACGATACTTGTGTCGCAGGTAATCACGCTGGGTCTTATCGATTCGCCCACAATTTGGGCACCGTTGGCTAGTGTATCGGGCAGAGACGGCAACAACTGTGTGGCCTGCTAAGGCCGCCTTGTATCGAAGATCTTGTTCTAGCTCAAAAAAAGCCCAAGAATGGAGTTCTCTTCGTGCCTGAGCTTGGCATCTGGATTGTTGGCGAACGCCTGTGAGGTCCTCAACCACAAATAGTGCTTTAGGTAACGCTTTCGAGACGAGTGTCTTTGACAAGCAATGATTCACATCACTCATCCAGCGGTTCTCTCGTCCTGATAGTCGTCGTAAGCGCCGTTTGGCGGATTGCGTGTTCTTGAGTTGTAGCTCTTGACGAATACGGTGGTACTTAGCTCGCCTATTCGCAATTGCTTTGCCAGAAACAAAGTTGGTTTGCCCAGCAGTGTCATGGGTGACTAGCACAAAGCGCAACCCTCGATCAATGCCAACAACAGCCTCAAACTGCGTCCGGTCAACAGTAGGAACTTCCCTAGTGGCCGCAATATGCAAGAAATAACGTCCACCGGTGCGAATCAACGTTCCAACACCAAGTTGCCAATCAGCAGTCAGTATTGTTCAAAGCCCTGTACGTGTGGTGTGACGCGGATGCGTTTCGTCAAGGTGTTGAGCGACAGGCGACGTTCTTGTAACCACGACCAGTCCCGGTTGCGCACTAACTTGAGTTGCGGTTTACGGTACTGTAATGGTCGCCGCAACCAAGTGAGGTCGCGCGGACAACACGTCCACTGACCTGTATATCGATCCTTGAATGCGTATGGTTGGGACTTCATCTGTGTCTGAACAGCCTTGTAATTGCCGACAACGTGACGAATTGCAGATTGCGCCATCTGAGCTTTTAGTCCAAATTCTGCGCGCAACTGATGATACAGTGCCTCGTGCAAGGCATGTTGATCAAGGACAAATTCGTGATTGAAAATATACTGTGAAACCAACTGACAGCCAGATGCAAACTGCAACATAGTCTCCTGTAACAACTGGGTCTCAGCTATAGTGAGTGTAATGCGCAACTTTAGGGTGATGGCTTGTTCCATGGCTATCCCTCCAATGAAATTATATCAAACATACGTTCCTATGTAAAGACATTAAGCTACGGGATAAATTTGGAAATAGCCAGGTATCTTTCGTCAAATTGCAATCAGAAATTTTCCATTAGACGCATTCAGAAATTAAGTGAAAGCTATTACTATTGTATTTGATATAAATGTATCGATACTGATGATTTCAGTTGCGTTTCATGAATAATGCCAACATCATCTTCAAAGCACTTGTATATTTTGATCAAACTTGATACACTCAATCCACCAATGAAACTCGCCAAAGTTTTAGTATTGCTGCAAAACAGTCGTTTCCTTTCTCAGGAAGCGGCTGTTTTGTTCATCCCACGAAAAGAAGCCTCCCGACTCGGAAGGCTCCCCACGCTCACTTGATCTTCAACGGTTCTAACTGCTTTTCGATATCCGGCAACGCCACGTCTGCGGCCGCCAGCGTCGTTGCGGTGTACGCGCCTTCGACCAGCGCGACATCGTACAGATGCACCGGCTTGTCCGCGAACTCCATCGCCATCTCCAGATTCATCTTGGCACTGCCGAGATCATAAAATGCCAGCAGTTCTGTGGCGGCATTGTTGGCAAACGCCGCCTGGATCTTTTCCATACTGGTGCCAACGCCGCCTTCATCGGTACCGCCGGCTTGGGTAATCGGCACGTCCTTGGCGATCTGCGCGAGCAGGCGCGAGACCCCGTTGGCGATCTCCGGCACATGCGACACGATCACGATTCCTAAGCTCATACCCCTGCCTCCATCAATGCTGAGAAAAGGTACCCGCTAGACATCGCCCCGGGATCGATATGGCCGACCGAGCGATCGCCCAGATACGACGCGCGACCTTTGTGTGCGACCAGCGGTGCCGTCGCGTTAACCGCGGCATCGATTGCCTGTTGGTCGAGCTTGCCGGCATGGTAGGCCCCGACCAGCGGCGTCCAGACATCCACCATCGTTTTGTCACCGACCGTCGCGCCACCGCGCTTCAAGATCCCGGCCAGCGCGGCATCCAACCACTCGTTGACGTCTTGAGTCGTTTTGGCGGCCTTGGCCATCTCCAAAAAAGCAGTCCCATACAGCGGTCCAGACGCACCGCCGACCTTAGAGATCAGCGCCATCGCCACGGCCTTAAACGTCGCCATCGCGTCAGCGTCAGCGGGCAACCCCGCCAGCGCGGTATCGATTGCCGCAGCGCCACGCGCCATGTTGCCGCCGTGATCGGCATCCCCGATCGGTGTGTCCAATTCACTGAGATAAGCCTGATTGTCCTGAATCCGCTTGGTCCAGCCAGTCAGCCACTTGGTTAATGCTTCTGCCATATGCATGTTCCTTTCTGAATCACAATTTTTTTGGTTATTGATCGCTAGAATACGTCCAAAAAAGCCAGCAAGTTCTTTCTCCACTATCGAGAAATCACGAAACGCCATCCACTGCCCCGCAGTTAGCCTCAAACCCATCCCACGTAAACCGATGTGAAAATCCTCACCGAATACGCAGGATGGAGGCAGTTAGGCGGAGCTGGGCGGGCTCAGGCGTGGCGGGACTGGCAAAACCAGTCCGCGCAAGAATCGAGACGCGCATGAAGCAACGCTTCGTGCGGCTCAATTCTTAGGCGTAAAACCGCGAAGCGGGTTGAAGCCGGCGCCACACCGTTCCAGCCCCGCCCGGCGGAGCCTAACTGCCATGCTGACCCGCTAAACCCGCACCGTTCCGCTCTGGTTACCAGCCAATCGTTTCCACTGGATAGTTCAAATATTCCAGCCACTTGGGATCTGCCAGTTCCAGCACTGTCAGTGAAAGTCCGGCCATGTCGATGGAAGTCATATAGTTGCCCACCTTCGTGAACACCGGCTTGATGTTTTTGGCCTCGAAGTCGTCGAGCACGTCATTGGTGAAGATGTACTGCTCCATCAGCGGCGTCGCGCCCATGCCATTGATCAACACGGCGTATTGCTTGTTGGCGTCGAAAGTGAAGGCGTCATCGAGCTTGGCAAAAAGTTCCTGCGCCAAGTCTTTGGACGGCCGCAGTTTCTCCCGCCGGTATCCCGGTTCACTGTGGATGCCCACGCCGTATTCGATTTCGTCTTCCGCCAGCGTAAAGCCTGGCTTACCGGATTCCGGAACCGTCGCCGCAGACAGCGCCACAGCCAGGGTCTTGAGATGTGGCATGACACTTTTGGCCAAGGCTTCGATTTCTTCCAGCGACGCGCCAAGGTCAGCCGCAGCGCCTAAGATCTTGTGCATCAACACCGTGCCGGCCACGCCGCGGCGGCCTTGCGTGTAGAGACTGTTTTCCACCGCGATGTCGTCATCCACGACGATGCTGGCAACGGCGATATCATCGAGCTCCGCCATGTCTTTGGCCATGTCGAAGTTCATCACGTCACCGGAATAATTCTTGATGACCATGAAGACCCCTTTGCCGTGGTCAGCGGCCTTGATCGCCGCGTAGATCTGGTCTGGCGTCGGTGACGTGAAGACTTGTCCGGCGACTGCGGCTGACAGCATCCCCTTGCCCACATAGCCGGCGTGGGCGGGTTCGTGCCCGCTACCACCGCCGCTGATCAGCCCGACCTTGCCTTGCATCGAGTCCTCATCGCTGCGAACCATTGCCGTGGTGTCAGGGATCTGCTTGAGATATTGCGGATACGCCCGGACCAAGCCACGGACCATTTCCGGCACAACCTGATCAGGTGCGTTGATGATTTTCTTCACAATAACACGTCCTTTCGTCTGTTACCCCTATTTTACCGCGCCACCGCTTACATTGCGAAGATGCCGAGCGTTTTATTAGGGAATTTATCAGACAGGCGGTACACTTGAACCATAGGAGGTGCGAAAAATGACTAGTTTTCCTCGTCGCGATCCTGCGACTGATACCCTGTTGACGCCGGAGAATTCTGCCCTGCTCGTGATCGACTACCAGCCGACTCAGATCCAGTCGATCCGGTCGATCGATCACCCAACCTTGATCCAAAACATCACCATGACGGTGCGCTTGGCCAACATCTATGATGTCCCGATCGTCTTGTCCACCGTCAACGTCGCTTCTGGCCGCAACCAAGACACCATCTCACAACTACGCTCGATGCTCGCAGATGTCCCTAGCTACGACCGTTCCAGCATCAACGCCTGGCAAGACAAAGACTTCGTCGCCGCCGTTCAAGCCACCGGCCGGCGCAACCTTGTCATGTGTGGGCTGTGGACAGAAGCATGTCTGGCCTTTCCAGCCTTAGACGCCTTGCGCGCGGGCTACAACGTGTTCCCAGTGGTCGATGCCGTTGGCGGCACCAGCACCATCGCCCACGAAACTGCCCTACGCCGTATCGAACAAGCCGGTGCTGAGCTTGTTTCCAACGCCCAGCTCGCCTGCGAATGGCAACGCGACTGGAACCGTATCGACACCGTTCCAGAATTCGTCCAACAACTACTGACAGCAGGCGACTTCATCTCGTTAGACTAACCAGAGCGGAACAGGACGGTCTTAGGCATGTGTATAAGGCAGCTTGGGTGCGTGATGGCAAAGCCATCACGTGACCGAGATGACTTATACGCAATGCCGTTGTCCTGTGGAGCTCGACGATGACCAGAGCGGAACGAGGCGGGTTTAGCGGGTCAGGTAGCCTAGCAATCGTGCTTGGGGCGATCATGGCCCCGAGTGCGGTTGCGTAGCTAGCTGTACCCGCGTTGCCGCGTACAGCTTGACAACACCAGAGCGGAACAGGACGGTCTTGGGCATGTGTATAAGGTTGCTTTGGTGCGTGATGGCAAAGCCATCGCGTGACCGTGATGACTTATACGCAATGCCGTTGTCCTGTGGAGCTCGACGATAACCAGAGCGGAACTAGGCGGGTTTAGGGCTGTGAGTAAGCCTGTTACTCAGTGCGGCTCAACGATATTCATTACGATACAAAAAGAGGTTCCAGATCATGATGATCTGGAACCTCTTTTTAGCGGACTTCTGTTAAAAAGCCGCTTTCTAGCAATTTGCTAGTTTAGTTCATGGAATGCTTGCGACGTTCGCCGGCAAGCCCGAACAATGCAACCAGAGCGGTAAGCGCACCGGCACTAGCAAGGGCAACATTGTTGTCGTCGCCAGTCTTAGGCATCGTTGCAGCAATCGTCTTGGTAGCAGCCGTTTCGGCAGCAGCCTTAGCAGCTGGCGTTTGGGCGGTGTAGTAACCAGCCTTGCGAAGATCTGCACGGCTAGGAGCAGGCGTCGTATCAGTCTTAGAAGGTGTCTCGGACTTGGTAGATTCCGTAGCTGGGGCCGTCTTTGCGAGGCCATTAGCATCGTAACCAGCCTGGTCTAATTCAGCCTTGGTAACAGAAACTGCAGGGCCAACTTCAGCCTTAGCTTGTGGCAAGTTGTTGTAGTAAGCTTCCTTGTTGATCGCAGTTGGGTTGCCTACTTCAGCCTTGAACTGAGGAAGGTTGTTGTAATAAGCTTCCTTGTTGATCGCGGTTGGGTTGCCTACTTCAGCCTTGAACTGAGGAAGGTTGTTGTAATAAGCTTCCTTGTTGATCGCGGTTGGGTTGCCAACTTCGGTCTTGGTTTGTGGCAAGTTGTTGTAGTAAGCTTCCTTGTTGATCGCGGTTGGGTTGCCAACTTCGGTCTTGGTTTGTGGAAGGTTGTTGTAATAAGCTTCCTTGTTGATCGCGGTTGGGTTACCAACTTCGGTCTTGGTTTGTGGAAGGTTGTTGTAGTAAGCTTCCTTGTTGATCGCGGTTGGGTTGCCTACTTCAGCCTTGGTTTGTGGAAGGTTGTTGTAGTAAGCTTCCTTGTTGATCGCGGTTGGGGTGCCTACTTCAGCCTTGGTCTGAACACCCTTTGTGTTGTCGTAGTAAGCTTCCTTGTTGACTGCAGTTGGGGTGCCTACTTCAGCCTTGGTCTGTACACCCTTTGTGTTGTCGTAGTAAGCTTCCTTGTTGACTGCAGTTGGAGTGCCTACTTCAGTCTTGACGGTAGCGTTCTTAGCAGCCTTTGCAGCGGCAGCTTCTTGAGCCATCGTAATTTCCTTACCCTTGGAGTAAGTCAATTGTTGGTTAGCAAGTGCTTGCTTCATTGCGGCATCGTTAGAAGCCTGAGTCGACTTGTTTGGTGTGTCAGCAACGTTACCCTTGTAGGTCTTTGCTTGCCACATTACACGGCCAGCGTTAAAGCCTGAAGTAATTGCTTGGATGTAGTCAAGAGACTTGCCATTCGTCAAGCTAGCTGGCAATTCACTGACACTGATCTTACCCAAAGACAAGCCCTTAGCATAGGCATCAAGGTCAGCTGCAGTCTTGCCGGTTTGGTTTGCAGAACCAGCGTGCGAAGCAGCTTCTGCGGCACTCTTAGCAGCAGCAACCCGATCAGCCGTACCCTGCTTGTAACCCTTAAGATAAGCAGCGTTGGATAACTTAGCAGCAGTAGGTGTTACGCCGTTTTTAGCATCGGTATAACCGGTTTGAATCTGATCAAAGTTACTCTGTGCCTTACCAGCCACGTTAGCAAAGTCTTCTTGACCCTGCTGGTAACCGGCTTTGTAAGCAGCACTTGCGTCTGCAGCGGCTGGCTTGTTAGCCTTACCTGCAGCGTAGCCAGCATCGATATCATCGACAGCCTTTTGTGCCTGACCTGCTACATTAGCAAAGTCTTGTTGGCCTTGCTTGTAACCAACGGTGTAGGCATCACTTGCATCTGCAGCGGCTGGCTTGTTAACCCGACCGGCAGCGTAACCAGCATCGATATCATCGTTGGCTTTTTGCGCCTTACCGGCCATGTTAGCAAAGTCGTGTTGGCCTTGATCATAACCCTTTTTGTAGGCAGCACTTGCATCTGCGTTGGCTGGCTTGTTCAGCTTACCGTCATTATAGCCAGTTTGAATCTGGTCAAGAGCAGTTTGTGCTTTACCTGCATCGTTGGCAAGCTTTTCATCAGCAGCCTTTTGGGCAGCTGCAGCGGCTTGCTTGTCAGCTGTACCCTGCTTGTAGCCTTGCGCATATGAAGCGTTGGACAACTTAGCAGCAGTCGGGGTTACACCGTTTTTAGCATCAGTGTAACCAGTTTGAATCTGATCGTAAGAAGTTTGCGCAGCGCCTGCGTTTTTAGCGAGGGCTTGCTGTGTCGTCTCATCCAGAGTCTTTTGTGCAGCTGCAACCGCAGCTGTATCAGTCTTGATGGCAGTTTTTGCTTTATCTCTGTTTGCAACTGCGCCCTTATATGCGCCGTCAGTTGCTTGATTGATTTGCTCAGTTACCTTGAAAGTCGCGCCAGTTTTACTAGTGTATGTACCATCACCAGTGTCATGTGCGGTGTGCAAATCTTTAGCCGCCTGCTGTTGTTGCTTGGCAGTTTGATAAGCAGTCACATCAGCTTTTACGTTGCTGCTGGCTGTGTTTAATGCCTGCTGAGCACTCACAACTGCTTTTGCAGATGGAGTATCGGTTGTTGGCGTCGTTGCTGGATCCGTTGTACCAGACTGAGCTGGCTCAGATTGGGTTACAGGTTGAACAGCAGCTGATACTTGGGTACCACCCAAAGCACCTGCAGAGAATAAGCCTACCGCAGCGACCCCTGCGGCAAACCACATTTTATGTGCCTTATAAAGCTTTTTTGCTCCATTACGTTGATTCATTAATGAATTCCCCCTCAGGAAGTAATCCCCCTCAGGAAGTAATATAGATGACTATGATACAAATACGCAGTGAATACAAAACTACACTACTTGTGATTAAGTATAAGTCGCGGTGAATCATACGTCAAAACCGTTTTCAATAAAATTACAATTTTTTTGCTGTTGAATTGTCGATTTTTTTAAAAAAATGGCAATTTAAACTCTATCGTTTTAACAATCAAAAATATAGACGTTCTTTTTGTAAATTAATGGCTGTGCACAATCTTTTTTATGACCGGATAAACGCGGCTTGATACTGAATTGTGACACGATGTCATTCACAATGATGATATTTAGGTAAAATTGACATTATCAAATTTTATTAAATTGTTTTCTAACAAACCGGTTTATTAAATTTCTAAAAATCGAATTTAGAACAATAAAAAAGCCTGCGTGTATTCCGAAAAATCGGAAAACAACACAGGCTGTGGCATTTTAGCCAACAATTAGCTCGACTTCGACCAACGCCCCTGCTGGGATCGTGGCGGCAAAGGTGGAACGAGCTGGCTTGGAAACGACATATTCGCCGTAGATCGCATTGAACTTCGCGAAGTCATCGATGTTCTTCAACAAGCAAGTTGCCTTGGCAACATCAGCGTAGCTCTTGCCGGCGGCATCGAGAATGGCACCGAGGTTGGCCATGACTTGCTTGGTTTGCGTTTCGATATCATCCCCGGCGAGCTTGCCGGTTTTAGGATCGATACCGATCTGGCCAGAGATGAAGACCATATCTCCAACTTTTTTAGCTTGTGAGTAAGGGCCGAGTGGTTCTGGCGCGTTTGGCGTATAGACAGTTTCCATAAATTAAAACCTCCTGAGATTAATGCCATCATTTTACCACAATGTGCTCATCTCTGCTGGATAAATTCCTGCCCCAGCTCCTGATACACCGGCATCATGGCCGAGAAGCGCCGCTGAATGTCCAGCCACAAGGCGTCCGGCGTCTGCCATAACGGATCCGTGCGGACATAAGTCTTGCCGATCAGCCACTCTGCTTTTTTCCTACTATTGAACTGCGTCGTCTGATCTACGAGTGCCGCGCTGGAAAAGTCATGCGCGGCAAGCTTGTCCGTGTGGTCGCCTGCCAACTGAGTCTGCTCGGGCAAGTCGGCACACAACGGCGCAATCGCGGCCTGATCGATGGTCAACGGCTTGCTGTCTTGCAGCACCGCCAACCACAAGAACAGCCGATCATCCCAAAATCCCAGCTCAACATGGGGCATCATCTTATAGCCGCGAGTATTTGCCGCCAACGCCAACCAAGTATCCGGCGGCGGATTCTTATGCCGCCGCGCATGTTTGGCGATATGGACCGTCTGTTGTGGCACCCCAGCCGCTTGCGCCAGCGCGGCCAAAACCTCCCCCGCACTTTCGAATTTTGGATCCAAGTCACGGCGAATTATGGCTAATCGACCTTCCAAAGAAGGCTCTGCAAAGGCACGTAAATCGGTTAACTCGAACATGACGACAACCCTCCTGATAAGTGTTACAATCTAGACACATTCTATCACAGAGCGAAGTAACCCGAACTTAGCGATGTGGATAAGACAGCTTGGGCGCGTTAACCGAGACGACTACCCGCATCCCGAATACATAAGCATTCTGCGCCAGGCGCGATTCGCTCACAGATCACAGTTTCTTATCGGCTGATAGCATGCCGTCCCTCTAAATTCCTTCGCCGCAGGCACCCCAGCGCTTCTTGTGTGCCTTCTTTAACTACACCCTCGAATCTACAATTAGTAACTAAGCGACGACACAAAAAAAGCTAGTGCACCTGCACTAGCTCAGAGATTCAGCGATGTTCGTCTTCGAAAAACTGTTCCCAAGCAACATCCAATTTACTTGCTAAGGCTTTCGCCCGTGCGACTGTGGGTGTTCGCGCTGCCTGCTCGTATGCGGCCAGCGTGCTCACCGGAATTTCTAAGAATTCCGCGAACTGGCGCTGGGTCATCCCACGTGCTTGTCGCTTTGCAACTAGCCAATCGCGCATCCGGTTCACTCCCATCTAATCCGTTACCAATTAAACTACGTCACAATTAGTGCAGCGTCAACAACAAATTGCTCAATTTGTGGATTTCCTTCAACTATACATTTTGTATTGTAAGCTTAGCACATGAGGTGAATTTCATCATGAACGCAGAACGCTTAAAACAATTACGCACAGAACACAAAGGCCTTCGCCAAGTCGATCTCGCAAACAGCTTGGGGATCTCGGCATCGGCCTATTCATCCTATGAACAAGGAGTCCGCGAACCGGATGATGCCACCAAACGGCAACTGGCAGATTATTTCAGTGTGTCCTTGGACTATCTTCTCGACCGCACGGAACACCGCGCCACGCCGACAACTGCTGACGTTGACGTCCAGCTGGCGCACCTGCTTTCTGAGCTTGATGACACCGGCAATCAGACGACGTTGGCCGGCAAAGCGATGTCGACGCCGGAACGTCGTGTCCTTCGTGAAGCCTTGGCGGGCACGCTGAATGTTGCGCGCACCCTCGCCAAGCAACATCAAGATTCAGGCCAGCAACGCGGCGAGTAAGCTCGTCGCCAAGTTCCGTTTCGTGCCCATTTGCGCAACGGCATGCGGCCACAGTGCCGGCGTCGCAGTGACGCCTAAGATCGCGGCCTGCCCACTATGTTGCGGGTCATAGTCTGCATACAGATTGGCGATCACCATATCGACGCCCGCGCGGCGCAAACCGATGGCCTTGACCGCCTGGACCGCCAAGTCGGCATAGCCGATTGCTAAATCATCTGTCACGTCGTAGCCGTCACTGCCGAAACGGGTGTTGGATTCATTGCGCAAAAAGACTTGGTGCCCGCGTGGCACGATAGTATCCGTGCTAACCCCTTGCGCCGCTAATAGATTCTCTGCCACGCTGTCCAAGACGACTGGTTGCCAGCCGAGTGGACGGCGCGCGTTTTTGTGGCTGACAAGTGCTGCCACCGATTTGCGACCATCCCCGACTACATTGGCTGGGGTCAACTCCAGCGCGGCGATCATCTGGTCATCTTGGACGACCAAGCGATAGGCCGCGCCTTTGGCGTACGCTTCGATCAACACCGGCCCATACTGTGCGGCGTCGTTGAAAGCAGCGATGAAAACTTTTTCTGTTGGCGGCAACATGAACACGTGCACACCGTCACCATCTTGCCCCTGCGTCGGTTTCAGCGCGATGGCCTTGTTGGTGAAACTGGTGTGATAGTCATGCAAGGCCGCCCGCAACGTCAAATAGACTGCCCCGCCTGGTGTCGGCAGGCCAGCTTCACCCAGTAGCCGTTTGACCGCGGGCCTTACCCGACTGGTCGCCACTGCCACTTGACTGTTTAAAGCCGCCGACCCAACGATCAAGCGTCCATCGATACGCAACACCTCGGCGGTTTCGTTGAGCACTTCCACCTTGCGCCCAGCCGCCAGCGCTGTGGCAACCAGCAACTGGCTGTCGAGGCTGAGCTGTGGGTAACCAGGCAGGTGCAGGCCGTCGTCTGGTGCTTGGATCTGGCGCCTTTTGCCTACTGTAAACCGGGCACACACGCTCAGCGTCTCTTCATCGAGCACCTGTGCTTGTACCCAGCTGTTCAGCTCGGCCGGCATGGTGTTGGCCAGCACACCCCAGATCGCCGCGCGCAACCACACCAAGTTCTGCGTCTGGTTGCCGGTATCGGTGTTGGCCATGATCGGCACGTTCTCCCAACGCATCCCCAAGATTCCCTTGTGGTCGGGATCATCACCGAGCAAGCGCAGGTCAAAGCCGTGCGTCACGCCAAATTGTGCTTGTAATTGCGCCTGGAATTTGGGCCAGACCTGAACGAAGCGCACGTACCAACCGTTGCGAAACGCGATGTAGCTCGGCGCGTCTTTGCTGTCTTGCACGGCCATATAGGCGCGTTCGAACAACTTTTCCGGAAGCGCCCAGTCCAAAGTGAACGGGGTCTCTTGAAGCGTGACATCCACACCGGCACGCACAAGCGTCGTCGTCACTGCCGCCAACATGCGCGTGCTGGTACGCAAGTTCTCATCCCAAGGCAGCGTCACATCTAACGCAGCTTTGGTTTGGTGCCAATACGGTGACGCCGGTAATACCGCATCCGTTGCCGCCAGACGCAAAGTGAGCTTTGCTTGTGTCTGCGGCAAAAGGCCAATCAACCCAAGTTGACTGATCATCTGGCCATAATCGTACATTTCCATCATCCTATCCACTATTTTCTGCAACTATAATGGTAACACGGCCAGCGCTGGTTGCAACGATTTGTCGTTCAAGTCGCTGGCGCTTATCTCACCGCCATTCATAATCATTGACACCAGCCTGCCCGCCGATGAAAATGGGTTTTCCTGCCGAACTTATTTAACGATATGCTATACTACATTTAATCTTATCATCCTCTATTATAAGATGAAAGGCAACGCTTTCAGCAAACTGTCTTCGGATTTTAACATTTAACTCCGGAAAGTTTGAGGTTATAAGGAGTGAACCCATGAAAACCTTCATCGTCGTGGCATTCAGCCTACTACTCAGCGGCTGTGCTTCCCAACAACCCGCCAGCAAGCCATCAGCCCCTGCTTCATCAAGCCACACACAAAAAAGGCACGCCGTCTCAGTGTCTGGCATGCTTTACAAAATTCAGGACAAGGTGGTCTTCATCTCCGGCACCAAGGTCGCCAATCTCCGCTCCGCCGCTGAATTGCAGACGTTCTTTAAAGACGGCATCCGCATCTCACAAGGTGAATATCTCAATGCGAACACGCCCCTGAGCATCTTTGTCCTTGCCCCGACGCCAAAGCACAACCAGAACTTCGCGCTGGCCAAAATCACAGTCAACGAACCCAACGCGCAGACCTTGCGTGCGCGTCCGGCTGTGGTCGACCTTGAAGACACGCAGAACCTGCCGCTGCTTCGCGACTATCAGCTCACCATCAAATGACCATACCACCGCGAACTTAAGAAATACGTTACCTTTGATCATAACTCACAAACATCGCATTCTGGCGGTTTAGTTGCCAAATTTTGGAAGCGTTTTTTAGATTTATTTTTGCCCATCAGGTGCTCACAACTTGCGAAAAAACCGATTACTTCTGAAAAACATCGCCACATCAGTCTTTTAAGTCATCGTTAACTTGATGGACCAGGTTGGTTCAATTGGATGAATTGCTCATATTATTAAATATACGTATATAATTTTTTGATAATATTCATTTCATTTACTTGATCAGAAGATGAATTATAATAATTGTAGATGATGGCGTTATCAACCTATGCACTTCCTTTGGGGTGTTAATGTTGTGATCAACTGTTGGGCATTCACTTTCGGGCATTTTATCACTAGGGGGATACAACTTATGACAGATCGTTCTGGAGCAAAGAAATTATACAAAGCCAACAAGACCTGGATCGCTGCAGGGGTAGCAGCTGCAACCTTGTTCAGCGTTTCAGCCTTGGGTGGTAATGATGTATCTGCTGCAACAACGGCAACCGAACCACAAGTGGTTACACAAGTAGGCAATCCGACTGCGGTCAACAAAGAAGCCTATTATGACAACACGGTTCAAACCAAGACCCAGGTTGGCAATCCAACTGCGGTTAACAAAGAAGCCTACTATGACAACACGGTTCAAACCAAGACTCAAGTCGGCAACCCAACCGCAATCAACAAAGAAGCCTACTATGACAACACGGTTCAAACCAAGACCCAAGTAGGCAACCCAACCGCAATCAACAAGGAAGCCTACTATGACAACACGGTTCAAACCAAGACTCAAGTAGGCAACCCAACTGCGATCAACAAGGAAGCCTACTATGACAACACGGTTCAAACCAAGACTCAAGTAGGCAACCCAACTGCGATCAACAAGGAAGCCTACTATAATAACCTGCCTCAAACCAAGACTCAAGTAGGCAACCCAACTGCGATCAACAAAGAAGCCTACTATAACAACCTGCCTCAAACCAAGACTCAGGTTGGCAACCCGACTGCGATCAACAAAGAAGCTTACTACAACAACCTGCCTCAAACCAAGACTCAGGTTGGCAACCCGACCGCAATCAACAAAGAAGCCTACTATAACAACCTGCCTCAAACCAAGACCCAAGTAGGCAACCCAACTGCGATCAACAAAGAAGCTTACTATAACAACCTGCCTCAATTTAAGACTCAGGTTGGCAACCCAACTGCGATCAACAAGGAAGCCTACTATGACAACACGGTTCAAACCAAGACCGAGGTAGGCCCTGCCCTTTCCATCACGACAGCTGAGTTGGACAAGGCTGGTTACGATGCTAACGGCCTTGCAAAGAAGACCACAGAAACCGACACGACAACACCTGCAAAGACGCCAGAATCGACCAAGACCACCACGACGTCGACCTCACGTGCAGATCTTCGTAAGGCTGGCTACTACACCGCGCAAACGCCAGCGGCTAAGGCTGCAGCAGTTGCTGCCGCTACGACCTTACCTAAGACCGGCGATAGCACTAACGCGGCATTAGCTGGTGTCGGTGTTGCCACCGCGATGGTTGCGTTGTTCGGGCTTGCCGGCGATCGTCGCAAGCGTGCCATTCGCTAACCTAGCCCCAAGTTTGTCACAGCGTCAGTCATCATCATGCGGCTGAAATATCAACCCGTTTCGGCCCTGCACAAGCGCCTTTGTCCCCTGATTCGTTCCTTGAATCGCGGGGCAAAGGCGCTTTTTGTGATTGCAAAAGGGCCACACGCTCAGCGGCGGCTTTCGCCAACCCTGGGTCGTGTGGCCCTTGATTGAGATCATAACGTCATCGTGACGGCCTGCTTTGCCGGTAGCGGATAAGTCTTGTCGCCAACACTCACACTACCGCCAGCCCGCGTTGCGGTCACGGTCAGCCGGCTGCCGTTTTTGACAACGGTGACGCTACCGTCTTTGATCGGCAACGTCGCGTTCAGCTGGTCGAACGCGTCGAGCGCCGGCGTCAGTGCGAACGTCTGATAGCCTGGCGCGGTCGGCCGCAACCCGATGAAGTGGCGCCCGAGCAGGTAGATCGGGCTGGCGCCCCAGCCGTGGCAGAGGCTCTTGCCATAAGGGTCGCCATACATCGCGTACATCTCTGCGCCGGTTTGTTCAGGATCGAATTCTTCCCAGAACGTCACGGCGCCGCGATCGAGCATGCCGCCCCAATAATCGCTCAGCGTCTGGTAGACACGCGCTTGTTGGCCGAGTTTGCACAAGGCATCTTGCTCGAAGAACTTGAAGTACGGCGTCGTCAGTTGCGTGATGGCAGGATTCAGCAAGACATGGTGCAGGATCGATCGCATCTTCGCTTGGTCGACTACATCGAAGAGAATCGCAAAAATATTGGCGTGCCGCGTCACGTGGCGCTTGCCGGATTCATAGCTGTCGATGAAGGCGCCGCGATCGGCATCCCAGAAGTACTGCATCACATTGGCGTGCAACTGATCGTACTTGGCCTGAAAATCCGTGACCGGCTCGTCAAGCACGGTAGCGACAGTGACGACGGTTTTGTAGACTTCCAGCAACAGCATCTGCTCGGCAGCGACGGTGCCGGTTTTATCCATCTCCGACCAGTCGACGAAGATCCAGTCGTTTTTGCGACCATAGATGAAGCCCAGGTCGTTGGTTTGCGCCATCAAATACTTGACCATGCTCAGCATGCGCGGGTAGATCTGGCGCAAGAACGCGACGTCGCCGGTCATCTGATAGTGATTGAGGATGCTGATCACCCACAGCATCGAATAATCGACGATCGTGTCGATGTGTTGCTTGACGTCGTCTTGCCCGCGCAAAGCCAGGATCGTGCGCTTGTCGACGTCTTCGTCGAAGAAAGAATACTGATTGATAAAGTTCTCCTGATACGCATCCCCCGCCCAGATCCAGCGGTCGCGCTTGACGCCATCGATGAAGAACACATCCGAGCACAAGTTCAAGGTCTCGGCCGACACCTCCCAGATCTTGTTCATCAGCGCGTTGTCAGAGTGGAACGACGCGCGGTTGACCTTGGGGACAAACATGTGCACGGCAACCAGATCGACACTGCCGGCGGCCACGGCCGGTACGAAAATGTACCGGAACGCGCGCCGACGCAACTTAGTGGCAGCCGTCACGCCATCTTGTTTGTAGTAACAGCGCGCCACATCGCGGGCTTCGGTCGCGGATTCGCCATAACACAACGTGATCGGCTGGGCAGTCGTGACCTGCAGCGTGCCGTTAAGCTCACGGCCAAAATCAAACAGCACGCCGCCATCGATCGGCGTGACGACTGTTGGGGCGACCTTCTGTGTCTGATACGTGATCACATTCGGATCCTGGTCTGGATGGGTGAACAACGGATCGTGACCAGCAGGTGCGCTGGTCAAAAAGTTGGACGCCTCCCAGCCGGAATCGGAGCGGATCACCTGGCCGATCACATAGATCGTTGGCAGGCCAGTGAGATTGCCGACAAAGACCTCGATGCGATGGGTGCCGGCTTCAACTTGTAGCGCCTGGCCAAGCGGATGCTTGGCGTCATCGATCGCCACATAACCAGTCCCGATCGCCTTGACCGTAAACGTCGTCGCCGCATCGAGCTGATAAGTCCGCGAGAACTTAACGTTGCGGTGGCAGTCGTCCATATACCAGTATGCCGGCCAGCCCATGCGGCGTTCTTCACGCTGGAAATTTTGCACCAACCCGGCGTGGATCTCAAAATCCCCGGGATACCAAAGCCATGCGGCATCTTTGGTCGTTATCGTTTCTGCCATTGTTTCTGACCCTCCATTGTTTCCAAATGGCTGCAACGTGCAAAAGCACAGCCATATCATGCATAATTACAGATTAACCTTTGGTCGCGTTCAACGCGGCATCGCTGAGATGCCGACGCTTCAACAGCGCGACGATCGCCAGTGCGGCCCCGCCAAAGACGGCCGTGCACAGCACCATGATCCACAGCAAGAGCTTTGGTGAATACCCCATCAACGTCGGGGTGATCAGGGAGAAGATCGCCGTGCAGATCCGAACAAACCCATACGAGAAGCCGGTCAGCGTTGCGCGCGCATCGACCGGGTAGAAGGTCTGACTCCAGATCTTGTACAGGGTCTCGCCAGTGAAGACGTTACTGCCTGAATACAAGATGTAGGCAATCGTGAAGACTTGCCATTGCGACGAGAAGCTACCAGCCGCGATGAACGCCGCCAACGCGACGATCAAGCCACAAACCATTGCGGGATAACGATACTTGGTATCTGCCAACCGCAGGTAACCGATGGTCAAGACGACCCCCAAGATGTTGGCGATCAGCCCAATCAAGGTCGAATAAGACTGACTGCGTCCACCGACAGTCACCAGGAAGTAGTTCACAAACGATCCCCAGGTGTTGGCAGGCAGGTTCCAGAATAAGTAGAACACGGTTAACAAGATCAGCGGCACGATAAAGGTCGAATTCTTCAACAGTGTCGACAGCTTGTAATGCTTAGGCGCGCCTTCTGCGACCTGTTGATCCGCGGGACGCGGTGCCTCTTCGATGGCCTTGAGATGCTTGGACGAAACCCGCACCAGCCAGTTCAACAAGGCTGCGGTCCCGATGAACCCAAACAGCGTCATCGGGCTGCCCATGCCGGCGTTGGCGGTCAAAAAGCCCAAGAACTGTGACAATAAGATCCCGATCGACCAGAACATCTGCGTCAGAGCGATCGCCCGGCCGTAGACGGCCTTAGGCACCCGCTCAGAAATCACCGCGAGACTGGTCGGCAAGTCTGCGCCTGAAGCCAGACCGGCGATGACGACCCCAATCAACAATACCACGATGTTGTGTGACACCGCGATCACCCAAGCCCCGATCCCGACGAACAAGATGTCGAGATTAAAGACCCGTACCCGGCCGAAGCGGTCTGACAACCAGCCGCCGGCAAGCGATCCCAGCGCGACTGCCACCGTCAGCAACGTGCTGACGACCCCGACCAGCCACGAATTCAGATGGAAGTTCGCCGCCCAGATCGGCAACGCCACCCCGAGGCTGACCAGCAGTGCGGCGTCCATGTATGATGCCAAGCCGGCAACAATAATTAACAGGATGTTGTCGCGGCTCAATTTAACTTTTTTCGTTGCTTGCATATGATTTCACCTCACCAATGTTTACGAAACATTCAACAAAGAACATTGTAATCGGTACCATAAAGCGGTACCATATCCTGCGAACACACAAAATCATGCAGAATCACAGGAGGCGTCATCATGCCGATCTCAGCGCTCATCAAGCAACTGCAAGCCTTGAACCCGACGGAACGCCGGCAGCAAACCACCCATTCGAACGTCAACAGCTTGGATCTCGACTACATCCATGACCCGATCCCTCAGATGCCTGTCGCCCATTTTTTCGACAACAGCGACATCGCGGTAGCAAAAAACAGCCGCTTCTCTTATGTCCCCGCCCACACCCATGAATTCATCGAGATGAATTATCAGTTCTCCGGGCACAGCACCCAGTTCATCAACGGCGAGAAAATCATCTTGCAGCCGCACCAACTCTTGCTGATGGACACTGCCATCGTCCAACAGATCGAATCAACCGGCACGAACGATTTGCTGATCAACCTGCTGCTCAAAGATGATGCCACCGTCGACCGCCTGTTTGCCACGCTCCCGGCCACCACCAACCGCATCACCGAATTCCTCTATAATGCCGTCCAAGTCAACACGTTACACAATAACTTCATCCTATTCGATCTCAGCGACCAGCCGATCGCGATCGACTTGATCGAATGCCTGCTTTTCAAAGGCCTGAACCCGATCGGCGACCAGCAGACCAGCATGACGCTTCTATTATTGCCACTGCTGTTGGAACTGCCGACCACGATCATCAAGTCGTTCACCAATTTTGCCGACGTCACCCACGACCGGCTCTTGCCTGTGCTCGATTATATCAACCACCACTACGCCGACGCGACCCTGACGGCCGTCAGCGCCCACTTCAACTATAACGCCAACTACCTCAGCAACAAGTTGCGCGCCAGCACCGGCCACAGTTTCAAAGAACTGGTCGACCGCCGGCGGCTTGCCGTCGCGCAAAACTTGATGATCAAAACGCCCCTCAGCCTCAACGCGATCTGCGAACAGATCGGCTACCAGAATCCTTCATCGCTGTTCCGGCTGTTCATGAAGTATCTGCAAACCAGCCCTTCAGACTACAAACACCAAGTCACCCAGCACGCCTCGGCGATATAAGCCATCAGTGTTATCATAGAAAGCAACGATTGCGTTAGAAAGGACTGATCTCATGCAACAACCGCTCGCCTTCCGGATGCGGCCACAGAATCTCGATGAAGTCGTCGGCCAGCAACATCTTGTCGGCAAAGACCAGATCATTCGGCGGATGGTCGTCGCCCATCGCTTGTCTTCCATGATCCTCTATGGCCCGCCCGGCACCGGCAAAACCAGCATCGCCGCCGCGATTGCTGGGGCGACCAAGTACGCCTTCCGGACGCTCAACGCCGCGACCGACACGAAAAAAGACCTGCAGATCGTCGCGGAAGAAGCGAAGATGTCTGGCACCGTGATCCTGTTGCTCGACGAGATCCACCGCTTGGACAAAACCAAGCAAGACTTCTTACTGCCGCACCTAGAATCCGGCCGGATCGTGCTGGTTGGGGCCACCACCGAGAATCCCTACATGAGTATCTTGCCGGCAATCCGCAGCCGCACGCAGATCTTCCAAGTTTTTCCGCTGACGGCAGACGACATCAACACCGCTGTCGACCGCGCGCTACAAGATTCAACGCGCGGCTTGGGCAAGTATCCCGTGGTCTTAGAAGCTGACGCCCGCGAGTTTGTGACCCACGCCACCAACGGCGACTTGCGCAGCGCCTTGAACGCCTTGGAGCTGGCAGTGCTGTCCACGCCGGAAGTTGACGGCCACATCACCATCACTGCGGATGTCATGCACCAATCCCTGCAACAGCGCGCCATCGACGGCGACGCAGACGGGGATGCACATTACGATCTGATTTCTGCTTTTCAAAAAAGCATCCGCGGCTCCGACGTCGATGCAGCCTTGCATTATTTGGCGCGTCTGATTACCATCGGCGACTTGCCCAGCATCCTGCGCCGGCTGTTAGTGATCGCCTATGAAGACGTCGGCCTCGCCAATCCCCAAACCGCCAGCCGCACGCTCACGGCGATCCAAGCCGCCGAGCGCCTGGGGCTACCGGAAGGCCGAATCCCGCTGGCCAATGCCGTTATCGACTTGTGTCTGGCCCCCAAGTCCAACACCGCCATGGCGGCCATCGATGCCGCTTTGGCCGATGTCTCTGGCGGCCACGCCGGCGCGATCCCAGACGACTTGCGCGATGCCCATTACAAAGGCGCCGCCGCCCTCGGCCACGGTGTCGGCTACAAATATCCGCACGACTATCCAGGCGACTGGGTCCGCCAACAATACTTACCAGACACCTTGGTCGGTAAGCATTACTACGACGCCAAAACCACCGGCAAGTACGAGCAAGCCTTGGCCCAGCGCCTGGCGCAACTGCGTAAACTGCAAGGTGGCAGGTAAGACACCCGTTGTTGCCAGAGTTAAACGGCCATGCTATAATGGTGTCAAGAATGGTAGCAATAGCAACACAAACGCCGTACCCATTGCAGTGGGTACGGCGTTTTTTTACACTCAGTGAGCGGTGTGGACTGGATTAATAGCAACCCTAACAGGCGCTCATCGTCGCGTATCCAGCCAGTGCGCGAATAATGCACAGATTAGCCCTACGACCAAAGGGCCGACGAACACCTCTAGAATGGTGCGCAATAGCAACACCCCCTTTCGAGGCGGGTTGCCGTTGCCAATATATCATATCTGACAACACGATACCAATTATTTACTTGCTTATATATGCCAACCAATATCGTCATTGCCTGGTTACTTGACGTTGCCACCAGATTGTGCTAGTAAAATAGCGCTAACAACGTTGCTGTCAAGCGCTTTTGCCGCCAAGCTTGAGACTTGCATCCCGGCGATGATGATGCTATGATTTAACCATGGAAGTCACCTAAGGTATGCGCGCTTCCCATAATTCAGTTGACCGAACAGTTTCGAGACCTTGGGACCATCAGAGCCCAATGCCGTGTTACTCTATCACTGAGCGACTAACGCCTTGGACGTTTGGACCCACTTGCATAGTAGCGGGTTTCAACAGAACGGGAAGATAACGGTACCACTAGCCTTTCATCAAAAAGTCTTCGCGACTTGGACCGGCCTACGCCGGTTTTTTTTTACTCTTGGTGCGTATTGGGGATGGTGGTATCAGTCCGGACGGGGTGCACTGCGACAGGAGATGGCTGGAACGGCTTGCATGTCATGGGCGAGGCGCTCGGGAGCTAACTCTTCGCTCCGCTACGAGTGGATCTCCTTCAACGCCTTTGTTGTAAGCGGCAAGCCGCTAACAACAATGCCGCGCCTGAGCCATCTCCTGTCTCCGCACACCCCGTCCTTACATTTGCGTTCTAAATATTCTAAGTGGCAATTTCTGAGACTAGAAACATTAGATAACGCCTGCAATACATTTGGTGCACCGTACTCATAGCGTGGGATAATCCGCTCGTCCGTTACACGATACTATCCAGATACGCAGAATCCAGAGTGTGGGTGAAAGTGACGGAAGCAGGTCAATCTGACGTGGTGAGATTGCTGTTAGCGACTTGTCGCTTACAGCAAGGCGCAGGTGGAGATCCACTCAGCAAAGCTGAGTTAGCTCCGCCGAGCACCCTCTCCACGACAGATTGATCCTGCTGGAGTCACTTTCGCCCACACCCGACAGCACCCATCAACGCCACATACGACTTTACCTTCGAAAGGAATCCAATCAATGCTTTTCATGATGCTTTTGTATGCCATTGTGCTCGTTGCGCTGGCGGCATACCTTTTCACCCATCGTACTCACGACTTCTTAATGCTCAAAGACGTGCCCCGCAGCGTCAGTATCTCGCTGGCTTCTTACGCGGTGGTGTTGGTGATCGTCGCCATCGCCGCCATCGTTAGTGCCTTCATCGACTTGACCTGGTTGAAACTCGCCGTCTTGGTCGCCGGGGCCTTGATTGTCGGCCTCTTAGGCGTCAGCCTGCCGGGATACATGAACCGCAAGCTTTAAAAAACGCCCACACCGCGGCAACGGTGTAGACGCCAGATGCTTCTTCCCTATAATTTTAGCCTAACATATTGGAGGTATCGAAATGAAGCAAATTCTCTTTGCAAGCGCCTGTGGCCTGTTACTGCTGGGGTTAGCAGGATGCGGCCAAACCAGCAACGACGCTGCCAAGCTTTCTTCCGTGGAACGCGACAACGCCAGCCTGAAGTCCGAAGTCTCGTCGCTCAAGACCCATGACAACGACGATGATGATTATCACGATAATGATTATCACGATGACGACCACGATACCGATCCCGACGACTTGACGACCACCAACGTTGCGACCTACAAGCTTAACCAGGAAGCCCTCATCGGTACCAGCGCGACGCACAAGGCCATCGGCTTGACCGTTACGGCGGCTGATCAGAAGTGGAACGCGTTTGCCAAAGCGCAAGGCGATCACATTTTCCAAGGCAAGAAAGACCACGCCGTGCAGATCCAGGTCAAATACACCAACTATGCGCTCGACGACGACTTTCAGCCTGACGAAGACGATCTGAAGGTCTACGATGACGACGGCAACGCCGCCACCCCACTCGACTACCAAGACGGCCAAACCGAAGTCACCGCCGGCCACTCGAGCACCACAACGCTGTGGTACCTTTTGGCCAAGCCTTATGACCAGGCCGACCACTTTACCATCGAGTTCGCCCCTGAAGGCAAAGCGCTGGCCAAGTGGACGATCGATTAGTTTGTGAAAAATTACCCGAATTCCCTCGCGAAAACGTTTCACTTTGCCCGTCAACATCGTATAATGTAGATAAGAGGTGATAGACATGTTACACAACTACAAGCACATCCTAGTCGCAATTGATGGCTCGTATGAATCCGAATTGGCCTTCGAAAAGGCGATCGCGGTCGCCAAGCGTAACGACGGGGAGTTGTTCATGGTGCACACCGTAGACACCCGTGCGTTCCAGAACGTGTCGAGTTTTGACTCTGCAATGGTCGAACAGGTCACCGAAACAGCCAAGCAGACGATGGACCAATATATTGAAAAGGCCAAAAAAGCCGGCCTAGACAACGTGTCATACACGATCGAATACGGGGCGCCAAAGACGATCATCGCCCGTGACATCCCGAAACAACACGACATCGATCTGATCATGATCGGTGCTACCGGTCTCAACGCTGTCGAGCGCCTGCTGATCGGCAGTGTGACGGAGTATGTCACCCGCAACGCCCCTTGCGACGTTTTGGTCGTTCGTACCGATTTGGAGAATAAACCTGCCTTGGCCAGCACGAAGCAGCCAAAGCCCAAAAAAGATCTGTAGTGCTTTTATCAAAACCGCCCTTGAGGCGGTTTTTTTTTGCCTGAATGCCGTTTTGGCTGGCGGCTTATGATATTGGTATAGTCTTAACATCAAGATTAACCGCACAGATAATCCAAAATAATCGTGGCCAATTTTCTTTTTGAAAACGGATAATTCCGAACTTAGGTGAGGGCAGTCTCACTATCTATCCAAAATAACGAATTTTGACATTTAACTTACCATTTCAACAAATTATATTTCGATTCTTAATTTATATTGGTCTAGCGGCAAGTCGTGTCTTATACTACTACTAAGGAGGGATGCATATGTTCGTCGAGAGTCTCATTCATGAGCCAACGGCACCGTTGCTTTTCAACCTTTATGGCTGTGATTGGCAACAAGAAGAAGTCGATCACACCGCCACCGGCTACCCAGATTTTGTCTGGCTTCAGACTCGCGACGGCAGCGGTGAGGTCCAGTTTGCTGACAAAAGGATCCAGCTGAATCAAGATCAGGCCATTTTGATCGCGCCAAAGTTACCGTTTAGCTATCGTCCGCTCTCTGGCAGTTGGCACACGGCCTTTCTCACTTACAACGGCACGCTTGCCGGTGAGCTCAGCGCCGGCTTGGGCCTGAAGACTTATCTGCTTTTTCCCAAACTCAGCCAGCAACTCACCACCTTCATCCCCGACCACATGAAGATCTTCGTCGACGACACGCCGCAAGCACGCATTCAGCAATCAACGGCAATCTATCAATTCCTGTTGCTCTTGCGCCAGCAAAACAACGATTCTGTCAGCTTCTACAACCACTCCTTGATCGAACCGATCCTCAATTATATCGATGCCCACTTCTCTGAACCGATCACCAACGACACCCTGCGCCAGCTGACCGGGTACTCTGCACCATACCAAAATAAGATCTTCCGCGAATTCTACGGTATGACGCCATTACAATATCTCACCCGCTACCGCATCAAGCAGGCCAAAGCGATGCTGCTGGAACATTCGAATCGGCGCGTCCAAGACGTCGCCAGCGACGCCGGTTTCACCGACATGTCCCACTTCATCAGCGTCTTCAAGCAAGACACCGGCTACACCCCGTTGCGTTTCCGTAACTGCCATCAGTTCGGCCGCAGTAGCGCAGATCCGAAACAAGCGGATGCCTAACAAGACCGCAAACAGCCCTACACCTTTGAGCACCAGGTGTAGGGCTGTTTGCGTGATTGACCAAAACGGCTTTGAGTCTCAACCGCTTTTAGTCGCTGAGTAACGATTAATTTTGATCTCCAGCGTTGATGCGCCGTAACTCAGCGTCAACCGTTCCGATCTTCTCCTTGGTCAGTGGATACCAGAACTTCAAGATCACCGCCGCGATAAACAACAGCACACATGGGACCAAGGTAGCTAACATATAGATTCGATTAGTTACCATTGACGTTTGCGCGGCGCCCCCAGTATGCGAGGATTGATAGCCGATCAAGGCTAACAAGAAGCCACTCGTGCCCCCTGCCAGCGCCTGGGCGATTTTACGAGCAAGTGAGTTGACCCCATAAACCGTCCCGTCTTCACGATAGCCGGAGTGATACTGATGGTAATCGATAACATCGGTGATGAACGCCCAGATCATCAGGTTGAACATCGCGACCCCGAATGTCGCCAACAGCAAGAAGATCAGGTAGATCCATGCGCTATGGATATGAACGAAGAACATGATCAAATACAAGGTTGCCGCGAAGAACAAGGCGACCGTGCTGGCTTCTTTCTTACCAAACTTGGAATTCAACCACTTGGCAAACGGTGCTAAGGCCACCGTTGTCCCATAGGTAAACAGCAACGCGATCGATAACGCCTTATTATTATGGAAGTAATCAGTGAATAGATAAGTCGTCATCGCACTTTGCAAACTCGTGCAGAGGACAACGACCAGATCCGCAAAAATCAATGACATCAATGGCCGGTTAGTGAACATGGTCTTGATCAATTTGGACAGCGGTACTTTTTCTTTCTTAACCACGCGGACACGTTCTGTCGTCATGATGTACAACAAGTTGTAGCAGATGAACGACAAGATCGCGCACCCGATCGCCGCATAAAACAGGCGATCGCCAGACAAGATCTGTTGGCCATTAGCGGCTGTGTTGTAAACCAACAGCGGCAAGATGAACCCGGTCGCGCCGGCCCCAACCGCAGACCCCACGCTACGGTAGATCGATAGCGATGCCCGATCGTCAGGATCGGAACTGATTGCAGACGCCAGTGACCCGTAAGGAATGTTAAAGCAGGAAAGAAAGACGCCACGGAATAAGTATGTGACGAAAACATACAGGATTCTCATGCTCATCGGAAAATTATGCACGACCGGCAGAAAAACGATGATCCCAATCAAACAGAAAGGATACTTCATCACTCGAAGCCATGGGCGGAACCGTCCTTGCTTCGTAAGCGGGGTGATATCAGACAAGCGCCCGATCGTGACATCCGCAAAGGCATCGATGATCCGTGTGATCAGGAATAACAGGCCGATCGTGCCGGCGGTGATTCCTAACACGTTGGTGTAATAAATCATCAAGAAGGCATTCGTCAGGCCCATGATGAAACAATTACCTAAATCGCCAAACATGTAGCCAATCTTATCCCGCATACCAAAAGGCGCTGGCTTATCAGCAGGTGCGGTGACATCTGGCGAATCTGAAATTGCGTCTTGTTTCATTTTCACAACCTCTTTTCTCCAAAGTTTTTCGTTTTCAAATAATTACCGAAGTTTTTTGCGATGCACGCCATGCCTTCTGCCGTTGGGTGCACAAGATCTTGGCTAATGAATCGCGGTTCATTCAACAGTGCCAGCCCATCGATATAATCAAAGTGGGGCTTGGCATAATGGGCGACGATTTCTCGGTAACGTTGCGCCTTGGCATGATTTTTGTTGACCTGGACTAAGCTGGTCACAACGATCGGTCTGGTTTCTTTGCGAAGCCGATCAAGAAAGGCACTGACCCGGCTTTCAAAGACATCTTCGGAATAATCCGTTAGCATATTGATCCCCAGCTCAAGCGTTGCAAACTGCCAATCCGACCGCTTCATGATATCATCTGCGATCGCAGGCTCCATGAAACAAGCCCCTGCCATACCAAGGTTTAACGCATCGATATTTAACTGCTGAGCAACGCGAAAGGGATACGCGTACGGCGCCGCCAAGCAGAGACTGCCGTGTGTGATCGATGACCCGTACGCCAGCATCTGCGTATCCGGAACATCGCCTGGTTTCGGCGGTGCGACTTCTCCGATGACCCCGACAAAACTGACCTTTCCATAAGGCAAGACGACGCGCACCAAGTCAGGGGAAAATGCCAGGCCTTGCTCGTCAGTGATGGCTCGCAAGACGTCAAGATTAGTCGGTCGTTGAACCGTGACCGCCGCAATGTCTCCGTTCAGCGGCCGGCTAGAGCGATCCCAGCCGCCTTGGAAACTACCGAAGAAGAGATACGCCGCTTGGGCCTCGGCATCAGTTTCGACTCTGAATAAAAGCGTTACCCGCTCGGAGACCATCCGAAAGCGCAGTTCCACCCCGCTGGTATAATGCCCGACAAGCTTCTGCGTCCGATCGCTCATTTGCGCGCAGACCGCTCGCGGCACCCGCCAGAGGCGATAGGCATCCCCGGTCTGCTCGATTTCAGCAACATTATGAAACTCAATATGATCAAAAATCATCTTCTGGCCTCGACATGTTCCTGTGCATATTCCCGATATGCTTTTTTGACCGTTGCATAGGCCATCTTCGGTCGCCGGTACTCATCAAGGATCCCCTTGTTGTTGTATCCGCGTGGGCGCCGATCGAACCACTCTTCATCTGTGACGCGACAGTCGGCGAATTGCCACAAGAAAATCCCTGTCAACCGCTCGTCATGGAGGTAAACATCCAAATTATCCTGAATGATGTCTGCTTGACGTTCTTCCGTCCACTTCATGCGCATCGGATTGTGATACCCATAGATCGCTCCGGCACCCCATTCGCTGATGATCAGCGGCTTATTGGCGCCTGGGGTCGTGTTGATCCAGTCTAATTCCTTTTCATGCCGGACACTGACCGGCATATCTTGATACCAGCCCGTATACATGTTGAACGACACGATATCGGGCTGATCTAAACAGATATCTTTAAAATGCTGGCACGTTGCAGAAGTCAGCGGACGGGTGCTGTCCAGCGCTCTGAGTTGCGCGTATTGTGCCACATATTTAGCCCGTCCGATCTCGGTATCGCTGGCACACTCGTTCAATATTCCCCAGATCACGATGCCAGGATGGTTGTAATGGTTCAAAACCATCTCTTCATTGACCGCCGCACATTGGCGATCAAAGTTAGGATTTTGCATTCGTTCAACAGACAAACCGCGCGCATGATTCTCTTCCCAAACTAGGATGCCGCGTTCGTCACAAAGATCGAGAAACAACTCGTCGTTAGGATAATGGCACGTCCGGATCGCATTGGCCCCCATATCCTCAAGCAGATCAAGATCGCGAACCATCTGTTGAAACGGAATTGCACACCCAAAACTCGGGCTATCTTCGTGGCGGTTGAAGCCCAGCAAAAATACAGGTTTGTCGTTGACCAACAACCTTGCCCCTTGAATTTTGACCGTCCGAAAGCCCACCCGATCGATCAGGTCATCAACCACCTGATCAGAAACCAACAACTCAGCGCTGGCCAAATATAAATTGGGAGATTCAGGCGACCACGGCTTGATCCCATCGAAAGTCTTCGTGACCGTGAGCGTGCCGGTCGTCTTGGCGGCAATCGTTTGATCCTGAAAGGCGATCTGTTCTGCCGCAATGGTTACCCGCGCACTGACCGTTTGCGGTTGGGCACTCAGATTGCGGACGACCAATTTCACGTCTGCCTCCCAATGTCCTGAAACAAAACGCGGCGTGAATTGGATCCGCTCGATAAACGTGTCAGGAACTGCTTCAACCGCAACTGTGCGCGTGATGCCCCCGTAAGTGTAATAATCGTTGGGCAAATGTAGCGCGGAAGCTTCAGTGAACCGATTATCCACGCGCACGACCAGTTCATGAGGCCCAGGCGTCACTTCGGGCACAACTGCTTCAAAAGGCGTATAGGCGTTGTAGTGATGGGTGATCAAGTCATCGTCAAAATACACATCCGCCGTGTGGCTGACGCCTTTAAACACCAGCCGTAAATTTTTCATGGTCGCCGGGACATCGATCATCTTCCGGTAATACCCGACCCCTCGGAATGTGTTCAATGCCGGATGTTGCTCCCAGCATCCCGGCACCGGCAATTGATAATAAGCTGATTTGCCTTCCTGATTGAACCCCCACAGCCCATTCAGCTCCGTCACAGCACGCATCACGTGTTGGTTAAATCGTCTAATCATGCCTGCAATCTCCTATCTTCGCTGTGTATCTCATCACATACGCATTCAGCGTTAGGCAATATCGCATGTCAACACAGCGCCACTATTTCGTTCGCGAACACCTATATCCTAGCTTGTAATCGCTAACAATAATATTGCGATTTGCTCATGAAGTATGTGATTTTGAAGATTGGATGGCCTTCAAAATCATTGTGACCTATACTACAAATTGAGGAGGTGACGCTATGCTTGCAGAAAGTTTGATTGTCGACAGTGACGCACCATTAGCTTTTCACCTTGTCGGTACTGATTGGTTGCAACACAAAGTCGACCGCTCCGTTCATGGGCATCAAGAATTCGACTGGCTGCAGACAATAGACGGCGTCGGCGAGATTGAAATCGATCATCGCAAGATCACGCTTGCCGCCAACCAGTCGATCCTGTTTCATCCCCGCGTTCCACACGCATACCGGCCTTTAACCTCAGAATGGCACACTTCTTTTCTGTCGTTTTCAGGAACCATCGCCCACGAACTGACGACGAGTTTGGGTTTAGACCATTTCCTTTACTTCACCGAGCTGACGCCGCAACTTGCCAATTTCATTCCAAAACACTTCACCCTTTTCGCAGATGAAAGTCCCGAGATGCGCATGGAGCAATCGATCGCGGTTTATCGATTTTTATTGCTGATTCGCGAAAACAACAACGCGACCGACACCTACTATGATTACTCGCTATTCAAACCGATCATCGATTATATCGATACGCACTATGCCGAGCCAATCACCAACGCGGATTTCTGCGCGATCACCGGCTATTCCGCCCAACACCAAAGCAAACTGTTCCGCGAGTATTACGGCATGACGCCCCTTCAATACTTGACCAACTATCGTATCAAAAAGGCTAAGGCGCTACTGATGGCACATGACGATTGGCAGATCCAAACCATCGCCGCACGTACCGGATTCACGGACATTTCACGGTTCATTCAAGCCTTTAAACGCGACACTGGTTATACCCCACTGCGCTACAGAAACTGCCATCAATTTGGTTGATCAGCGAAACAAACACAAGCGCTTGCCCTGTCATCCAATTTTGGAAAACAGGACAAGCGCTTGTGTTAATTACTTCTTCTATTCGAGCGCTTCCGCCCACGCCGCCGGTTGCGGCAAGCGCGCACTCAGTCGCTGCTGGGTGAACGGGTCGATGAAGCTCAGCTCGCTAGCCTGCAGTAACTGTGTCTGGTAGTGGCTGGTATCGCCACCATACAAGGCGTCGCCTACCAACGGGTGTCCGAGATGGGCAAAATGTGCGCGGATCTGGTGCGTGCGTCCCGTCAACAGATGCACGCGCACCAGCGCCGCGTTGGCGCTTTGGGCAACCACCGTGTATTGGGTCTGTGCGCTTTGGCCATCTTCGCGCACTTCGCGGTGAATGCCGTCTGCGGCCAATCCCAGCGGCAGATCGATCAGCCCACTGCTTGGCGCCAACGTGCCACCCACCACCGCCAGATACCGCTTATCGACTTGGGCGTTGACCCCAAGCGCATCCAGGCGGCCTTGGGCGAAGGCGTGCTTGGCCACCAAGACCAGGCCGGTGGTATCACGATCAAGCCGCGTGATGATCGCCGGCTGCGGGCCAACGTAACCGGCATCTGCCAGATAACCGCCGACGCGGTTCAGCATGGAATCGTCGGGATTGGCCCGGCCAGGGACGCTGGCCAAACCGGCAGGCTTGTTGACAATCAGCCAGTTATCGTTTTCTACCACCACTGTCAGCGGCTGGTGGCTGAGCACCAAGCCGGATTCTGGCGGCAAGGCGAAGCGCACACTGCCGCCTGCTGGTACCGCGGCGTTATTCGCGATTGGCTTTTGGTCAAGCCAGACGCACTGCGCCACAAACAGCTTCTTGAGCAAGCGGTGGCTGACGCCGTGTTGGGCCAGCAGGCGCTTAACTGTCGTTGCGTCTGTCGCCTTGTAAGTGAATGTAAAAAGCATCAATGTCTCCTTAACCTATTGGACGAATTGCTCCGATTGACACAAGCAGGTACAATTAAGCTATCTCAACCATCAATGGAGGGCGCTTATGGTACTACTAACATTGCTCATCGACTTGATCGCCGCGGGTGGCTATTACGTGCAACGCCAAGCCGCCGGGCTGTATCTGCCGGGCTTGATCTTGCAAATCGTGCTGGTGCTCTTGGCGTTGGTCTTTACGATCGGCTACCGCGGGCGTCGGCGTGGTCGCTTCAACTTCGACACCTGGTCACACGTCTTCACCCTGCCATACGCGTTCATTGTGTTGTCTTTGATCGGCAACGCCTTGCTCGCGTTCTTATACTACCTGAACTACACCGGCGCCAACCCGCTAATCTTCTCCTAGCCCGGCGTTCAGCCGCGTCAAGATCGTTAACAGCTGCTTTTGCTCCGAATCTGTGAGCAAGACGGCTGTTTTGGTCTCTCGGTCATAAAAAATCTGTTGAACCTCTGCGACCATGGCCGTGCCTTTGGGCGTCAGGGTCAGTTCTTTTTGCCGTTCGTTATTGGGGGTGATCTTACGCAACACCAGGCCGCGCTTTTCCAGCGCCTTGAGCAGGTTTGTCACCGTCGCGTCTTGCTTCCCCAGGTATGTCGCCAACGTCTTCTGATTCGTCTTGGCATGCGCGTCAATATATAGCAACGCCCGCGCCTGCGGGATCGTCAGCGCATAAGCCTTGAGGTGCGTCGTGGTATATTGTTGATTCAACGTGTTGAGTTTAAATAGTGCTTCCATCACTGCTGGTGGGGTCTGAAATTCCATATTTAGTCCTCTTACAAAAATTTGTTTGACGCTAATAATTCAATCAATAAGGGTTACGTTTGCAACTCTCATTATCTGTCAATTCAATCACCACTGCAAAGTTTTGCAGCTAAGAACCGCCCGCCTTCAGGCTGAAGACGGGCGGTAAGATTGGACGGCTACATTGGTTGCAATGGCATATCTCGTGACGTCTTGATCGGCTCGGCCGGCCTGCTGAAGTAGAACCCTTGAAGCCACTCGATGCCGAGATGATGGGCAAGCTGGATATCCTTGAAGGACTCGATGCCTTCAAGTGTGAATTGGACGCCGGCATCGTCGGCCAGCTGATGCCAGCGTGTGATCTCGGCTTCTGCTTCGTTTTCACGCCCGAGTTCGCGCAGATTCTGTAGCGCATACTTCAGCATGTCCGCGTGTGGCGCCAGCTGGCGAACTAACGCATAGTCTTCAATATCGGTACCAACATCGTCAATGGCGATCCCGATCCCGGCATTGCGGTATTCCTGTCCGATCGTCATGATCTCTTCAACGGTTGGCGCCTCAGTCAGCTCGACGGTCAATGCGCCGAGGTTTTGGGTGCGGCTGGCGAACGTGATCAGCTGTTGCATCGTGTCTTGAGCGGCAAATTGCTTAGCCGTCAGGTTGATCGACACATTCTTGTTGGGCAGGCTGCGAATCACCCGTTTCATCATGCGCATCTGCATTTTAACGGTGATCTCGAAGTCGTGTGGCAATAACCATGCGTTTTTTTCCGCATCCCATGCCCGCAACAGCAACTCATAGCCAGATGGCTGCTGAGTGGTGCTGTCAACGATCGTCTGTGTGAAGTAAGTGTACGTAATCAATCGCATTTCCCCCAGGCCAGTGTTTACCGGCCTTTTATTCATTCTAGCGCAAAAATGAAACTACGAATAGTTTCATTTTCACGAGGTTATTAAATTAAATCTGCACGCGTCCCTGGCATTGCCGGCCGGCTGAAGTAGTAGCCTTGGACATTGGTGATGCCCAAGCCGGTGACTGCCGCCAATTCGTCGCTAGTTTCTACCCCTTCGACTTCGAGGACGTCACCTTGAGCACTTGCCGCTTTCTGCCAAGCGGACAGTTGCGAGGTTATCTGGGTGAGGTTACTACCGTCTTGACGCATACTCCGCAGAGAAACCTTCAAGGTGTTGACCTTACCGGCCGCCTTAGCAATCTGTGTGCCATCGGTGTGGCTGCCTAAGTTATCAAGGGTGATGTTGACCCCTGCGTTTTGGTACGTTGCCGCGTTGGCATCCAGCGCTTCACTCGACGGAATATCACCTAACTCGATCGTCATCTTGTTGACTTGATCGGATTGGGCCAGCTTAGTGATCGCCTTTTGGGTGTCTTCATCTTCAAATTGCGCTTCCGTCAAGTTGATTGAGACATCTTTAACGTCCAATTGGGCGACAGCGCGCGCCATCAAGTGCGCTTCCATGGAAGCCGGGATCGAGAAGCTAGCCGGCAAGTGCCAGCCACCTTGCTTGGAATCCCAGACCCGCAAGAGAAGTTCGTAATGGTCAACCGAGTTGGTGGTCGTGTTCATGACCGGCTGGGAGAAGAACGTGTAGTCCGCCATCCCAGGCGCCCCACCAGCGGTGAAAATGTTCCCGTGAGTGAGATTCGTGTTGCTATCGAGCACATCGATCACCGGCGAAACGGTATTGCCAGCATCAGCCGTCGCAGTCGGAACGTTAGGCAAAATGTTGGCCAGCGCGTTGGCACCAGGAACTGCATCTTGTTCAGTTGGATCGACGTCATCCGCACTCTGTCCAGCTTGAGGCGCCGTGGCATCCTGCGCGGTCTTCACCGCAGCAGCAACACTAGGTGCTTGTGTCGCATCCACAACCGTGCGGAATTGGGCAACATTGCCGTTACTTGGTGTAGCGGTAGCAGGTGTCGTTGGTGTGTTCGTACCATTAGAAGCAGTCGGCTGAACGGGAACCGTCGTTGCTTGCGGTGTCGGCATTGCCGGAGTGGCATTACCGGTCAGCGGCGTATTGACCGTTGTCAGCGTTGGTGTGCCGTTGGTCGATGGCGTGTTCGTTGACGGTGTCGGCGTGTTCCCTGTCACTGGTGTTGGCGTATCATCGCCGGACGGTGTCGGCGTATCGTCGCCAGACGGTGTTGGTGTGTCATCGCCGGATGGTGTCGGGGTATCGTCGCCAGAAGGTGTTGGCGTATCGTCGCCGGATGGTGTCGGGGTATCGTCGCCGGATGGCGTTGGCGTGTCATCACCAGATGGCGTTGGCGTATCGTCGCCGGATGGCGTTGGCGTGTCATCACCAGATGGCGTTGGCGTGTCATCACCAGAAGGTGTCGGCGTGTCATCACCAGAAGGTGTTGGCGTGTCGTCGCCAGACGGCGTTGGTGTGTCGTCGCCGGATGGTGTTGGGGTGTCGTCGCCAGATGGCGTTGGCGTGTCATCACCGGATGGCGTTGGCGTACCGTCGCCAGACGGTGTTGGCGTATCATCGCCGGATGGCGTTGGTGTGTCGTCACCAGATGGTGTTGGCGTATCGTCACCGGATGGCGTTGGCGTATCGTCGCCAGACGGTGTTGGCGTGTCATCGCCGGATGGTGTCGGCGTGTCGTCGCCGGACGGTGTTGGCGTATCGTCGCCGGATGGCGTTGGGGTATCGTCACCGGATGGTGTCGGGGTATCGTCACCGGATGGTGTCGGGGTATCGTCGCCGGATGGCGTTGGCGTGTCATCACCAGACGGTGTTGGCGTGTCATCACCAGATGGCGTTGGCGTGTCATCGCCGGATGGTGTCGGCGTGTCGTCGCCGGATGGCGTTGGTGTGTCATCACCAGATGGTGTTGGCGTATCGTCGCCAGATGGTGTTGGTGTGTCGTCGCCAGATGGCGTTGGTGTGTCATCACCAGATGGTGTTGGCGTATCGTCGCCGGATGGCGTTGGCGTATCGTCGCCGGATGGTGTCGGCGTGTCATCACCAGAAGGTGTCGGGGTATCGTCGCCGGATGGCGTTGGTGTGTCGTCACCAGATGGTGTTGGCGTATCGTCGCCGGATGGCGTTGGTGTGTCGTCACCAGATGGTGTCGGTGTATCATCACCGGATGGCGTTGGCGTATCATCGCCGGATGGCGTTGGCGTATCATCACCAGATGGTGTCGGCGTATCATCGCCAGATGGCGTTGGCGTATCGTCGCCAGATGGTGTTGGTGTGTCGTCACCGGATGGTGTTGGTGTGTCGTCACCAGACGGTGTTGGCGTATCATCACCGGATGGCGTCGGCGTATCGTCGCCAGACGGTGTTGGCGTGTCGTCGCCGGATGGCGTTGGCGTGTCATCACCAGATGGCGTTGGTGTATCATCACCGGATGGTGTTGGCGTATCATCACCAGATGGTGTTGGCGTATCGTCGCCGGATGGTGTCGGCGTGTCATCACCAGAAGGTGTCGGGGTATCGTCGCCGGATGGCGTTGGTGTGTCGTCACCAGATGGTGTTGGCGTATCGTCACCAGATGGTGTCGGCGTATCGTCGCCGGATGGCGTTGGTGTGTCGTCACCAGATGGTGTCGGTGTATCATCACCGGATGGCGTTGGCGTATCATCGCCGGATGGCGTTGGCGTATCATCACCAGATGGTGTCGGCGTATCATCGCCAGATGGCGTTGGCGTATCGTCGCCAGATGGTGTTGGTGTGTCGTCACCAGACGGTGTTGGCGTATCATCACCGGATGGCGTCGGCGTATCGTCGCCAGACGGTGTTGGCGTGTCGTCGCCGGATGGCGTTGGCGTGTCATCACCAGATGGCGTTGGTGTATCGTCGCCGGATGGTGTCGGCGTGTCATCACCTGACGGTGTTGGCGTGTCGTCGCCAGATGGCGTTGGCGTATCGTCGCCGGACGGTGTCGGTGTGTCATCACCAGATGGCGTTGGTGTATCGTCGCCGGACGGTGTCGGTGTGTCATCATCAGATGGCGTTGGTGTATCGTCGCCGGATGGTGTCGGCGTGTCATCACCTGACGGTGTTGGCGTGTCGTCGCCAGATGGCGTTGGTGTGTCGTCGCCAGACGGCGTTGGTGTGTCGTCACCATCTGTCGGCACACCAGTGTCAGAACCAACTGCTACCGGCGTGCCTGTATCAGAACCGACTGCCACCGGCGTACCTGTATCAGAACCGACTGCTACTGGCGTGCCCGTATCAGAACCAACTGCTACTGGCGTGCCTGTATCGGAACCAACTGCTACCGGCGTGCCTGTATCAGAACCGACTGCCACCGGCGTACCAGTGTCAGAACCGACTGCTACTGGCGTACCTGTATCGGAGCCGACTGCTACCGGCGTACCCGTATCGGAGCCGACTGCCACCGGCGTGCCTGTATCAGAACCGACCGCTACCGGCGTGCCTGTGTCAGAACCGACTGCTACCGGCGTACCTGTATCGGATCCTACTGCTACCGGCGTACCTGTATCAGAACCGACCGCTACCGGCGTACCTGTATCAGAACCGACCGCTACAGGCGTACCGGTATCAGAACCGACTGCTACCGGCGTACCTGTATCGGATCCTACTGCTACCGGCGTACCTGTATCGGAACCAACTGCTACTGGCGTACCCGTATCAGAACCGACTGCTACTGGCGTACCCGTATCGGAGCCGACTGCCACCGGCGTGCCTGTATCAGAACCGACCGCTACCGGCGTGCCTGTATCAGAACCGACCGCTACCGGCGTGCCTGTATCAGAACCGACTGCCACCGGCGTACCAGTGTCAGAACCGACTGCTACTGGCGTGCCTGTATCAGAACCGACTGCCACCGGCGTACCAGTGTCAGAACCGACTGCTACCGGCGTACCCGTATCAGAACCGACTGCTACTGGGGTACCAACATCATTCTTCTGCTGTGGAATCATCGTATAAATCACATCAGTAATTGCTGAGGCACCATCCATCGGACCGATCGCCTTCAACATTTGAAGAATCCCGTCATCCGTGATGTCGTTATCGGTTTCCGTTGTGTAGCCGTCAAGTGCCGGCACTTTCAAACTGTCGAGCCCTTTTTGCACTTGCCAGTCACTGTATGACTTGTGGCCTTCGGAATCAGTGGTTTCGACATAACTGATTGTTGCCTGACGTTCATAATCCTTAGGAAGTAAACTCGAGTCACCCTTATCACCGTCAAAATCATAATCGACTTCATCGGTAAACGTGACTGTCTTGTGCTTCGTTGTCGTCGAAGGCGCATAAATGACGTTGATGATGTTGGTGATCAAACTGTCATCAGCCGTTTTGACTTTGTTGACGATGGCAGACTCATCCCAGCCGGTGTTGTCAGCAGTGCCTTCAAGCACCGTGACATCTCCGTTATCCGTAGTGATCTTGATCTCATCAAGATTGGGTTGATCGACGAACGTGCCGTCTACATGAATCAGATCATCGCTCTTGATTGCGTTGACGGTTTCTGTCGTATCTTTAGGTAGCGCGGCGGGATCGCCATCGACACCGTCTGCATAGCGATAGTGAATGGTTTGTTGAACCTTGACCGGCGTTGCGCTAGTGCCTTGATCGACCTTAACACCAGCACCGATTGGTTCACCTGTCTGTGCGTTAGCAGCGTTGTCGAAGGTGTACGTGACATGAACGCCGTAAGCGATCTTGTCGCCGGCCTTGAGCGTCGCCTTGGCCGCATTCACCTGCTTGGCGTTGGTGTAAGCCGGATTGTCATACGTGACAGCAACCTTATAGGTATAAACGGTGCCGTCATCAGCGGTGAACTTTGCCCAGGTTCCATTCTTATCGGTGAAAATGGTGTAGTCGGTGCCATCAGCGTTCTTGTATGTGCCGTCTTTGACTTGCGGTGCTTCTGCCACATCGCCATCTAAAGAGACCCCACCATCGGTAATCGTCGCGGTAAGCGTCTTTTTGAGGTCAGCACCCAGACTTGGCTGATACTTCTTATCGATTTTGTCTGCACCGGCCAATTGATAGGTAAAGTCTTCCGTGATCGTCGCGGTTTTTGGCGTTTTGTCATCATTTTTTGGCGTTTGGTCACCGGTCGTCGGGGTGTCGTTGCCACCAGGATTGGTGACAGGGTCCGGCACCTTGGCGATCGTGTCGCCGCCGTCTGGCTTGTGATAACCATCCCCGCCTGGATTGTTGCTCCCACTACCGTCAGCCGCCCCATTGATCAGCCCGACGATGCCGTTGTAACAGGGCTCGTTAGAAACATAGTCGGAAGTTGGCGCGATGAGGTTGACATTCTTCCCAGCCGACGCCGCGTTGGGAATCGTGATCTTGTTCCCGTTTGGCACTGCCAAATACAGCTTGCCTCCGGTGATGAAAGAAGCACTCTGGACGAACGAATCGGCTTCATGATCAAATTCAAGGTCGCTCTTGCCGCTGACCTGCAGGATCACATTGCCGCCTTTGTACAGATCGGTATTGGTGAATTTGAAATTCATGAAGTTAGCGTTGTTGAAGTTATCTGCGTTGAAGTCGAAGAGCCAGTTGCCGTTATCATCTTGGGTCGCCTTGCTGAAGTCGAACTCACATGTTGAGTTATCGCCACCAGTCGTCGATTTCGTCTGCGCAGAGTCTGCGCTGACCTTGGTGCCCCAGTATGCCAGCAAACTTGTGGCGGCAGAACGTACCGACCGCATCTCGTCGGCCATCGAGCCATCGGAAAAGCTGTACTGTGTCAGCGAGTTCGTCATCGCCGTCGACAACCTGCCACTACCTTGTAGCGTGCCGCCATCGGTGATCAGCGTCTTGCCATTAGGCGTCCCGCCATCGATAACCAGTTTATTTAACGGTCCGGAAACGATGGCACTGTATGGGGTGGTGCCGATGGGGGTGGATTCTGCGCTCAGTGTGTTAGTCCCATTCATCGCAATGCCATTACCAGACAGTAACCGATTCTTCACGCCATTATTGACACCGACCATACTGCCACCGTTAACGGTCAAGGCCCCACTGCCCGCCAGATAACTCAGCAGCGTTTGTTCGTTACTCCCAGACGTGGGCGCACTTAATACAGCCGCCGCTGGGAAACCAATCTGCCCCACCACGGTATTAAAGTCGACCTTCTGATCATCAGACATCGGTTCGAGCTGCCACTGGTCATCGCGCAAGATCAGCTTCATGTGTGCGGCTTCGATCGCCTGCATCTGGCTCGCATCGATTTGGACGGAGCTGGCACCGTTGGTCGTCGCATCGTATAGGTAACCTTTTTTAATGGCATCTGAAAAAACCGATGCGTCCCCGTTGCCTGGATAGACATAACCAACATCAGCACTAGTTGCATTCACGCTCGTTACAGGTGTCAAAAGGGCCGCAGAAAATAACGCAACTGGGATTGCTACCCCAGTGACGATACCCGCCGTGACCCACTGTTTGCCATCTTTATATAACTTAAACCTTACTTTTTCATCCGTTGTTGTGTGGCTCATCTGTGATTCCCCCAAGTTTTTGCACGTTCTCCCGAAATGTGCGGTTTACAAAAGTATAGATTTTATGTAAACAATTTAACTTACAACTTACGTCTCAATTAAAACACTATACTTATTTAACGTCAATATTATTATGATAAATATTTCACTATTATATGTTTTACCGATTTTCGGTCACCAAATAATTCGCCGCCTGTCTTGAAATGTATTCTAATGCCAAATTAATTGGCTATTTCTATCTGTGCTGATACAACAATCGGCTAAGTTCGAAGACAGTAATATTTTCCGAAAGCGACATCTTTCAAGCACGGCACGGGTTCTTATTTCATAAAGTGTTAACGTTAACTGCCCTTCTCATCACTGGGATTACATGAAAATTAGGATTTCCATAGAAAAGTGAAAATTACACTTCACAATTTCAATTAATCGTGTACAATGATGATTGTCAAAAAAATACTGATACAGAAATTAAATCAATGTTTACACAGTAAAGGAGAAATTACCCATGAAGAAGTTTGCCCTACTCATCGCCGTTGTTGCCGTTGCCGCACTGGTTGCGATCATCCAGGTCGTCAACGTTTCCGCCGTCAGCAGCACAAACCCAGCCATCGCCCAGATTCAAAACGATGACTTCTACACCCCACAAGCCTACATCAGCCAAAAGAACACTGGCATCAATCACGGTGCCGACACCTTGAGCTTTGCCGGCGTCAGCGACAAAGCCTCCCAAGTTCAGATCGCTGATCTGTTCAGCAATGACACCAATGCCTTGAACACCGTCAACTATACGGTCGATGGTTCCACACTTGTTGTCGACCAAAGCGACCTGCCAGCAGGCGTGAGCGCCTACTCCGCGCAACTCAACGACGATGGCACCACGATCACCGTTCGCGAAGTCAAAAACGGTGTGACCCGTACCCGCAATGGTAGTGCCGTTAACCGTACCAACGACCAACTGAGCAAAGTTGCCGCTGATCGTTAAGCTAAACTAAAGGAGCACCACCTGCCGATTTTGGCGGGTGGTGCTCCTTTTTGAGTTTACCGTTTTGCTTTAGGTTATCGTCGAGCTACACAAAGCAACGGCGGGCTGTCTAAGCTGTCTCGATCTTGCGCGGCACTGCCGCTCCAGCCCAAGTCATCTTAGACTCCCGCCTAAAACCGCGTTGCTTCGCTCTGGGGTTGTCGTCGAGCTACACAGGCTGTCTAAGCTGTCTCGGTCTTGCGCGGCACTGCCGCTCCAGCCCAAGCCATCTTAGACTCCCGCCTAAAACCGCTTTGCTTCGCTCTGGGGTTGTCGTCGAGCTACGCAAAGCAACGCGGGTACAGCTAGCTACGCTATCATGCTCGGGGCCAAGCCCGCCCCAAGCACGATAGCTAGGCTACCCGACCCGCTAAGTACGCACCATCAAGCTCTGGGTTACTTGTTATCCTTTTCCAGTGCTTCCCAGAGACCGTTCAGATAGGCAATGCCTAAGGCGCGGTCGTACAGGCCGTAGCCCGGCACGCCGTCTTCACCCCAGATGTTGCGGCCGTGGTCAGGACGAATGTAGCCGTCGAAGTGGGTGTCGTGCAAAGCCTTCATGATCTCATACATGTCCAGGCTGCCTTCTGAAGACAGATGGGCGGATTCGTGGAAGTCGCCTTTGGCATTCATGAACTTGATATTGCGAGCGTGGATGAATGGTGCGCGGTCTTTTTGCACGAACTCGCGAATGATGGCAGGCACGTCATTCTTAGGATTTTCACCCAGAGAACCGGTGCAGATCGTGAAGCCGTTGTACTTGGATTCGTGCATGGCTTCGATGGCGCGCATGTCTTCCGCATTCTTGTAGATCCGCGGTAGACCGAACAACGGGCGCGGCGGATCGTCCGGGTGCATCGCCATGCGGACGTCGCATTCTTCACAAACCGGAATGATGGCATCGAGGAAGTACTTCATGTTCTCGCGCAGCTTGGCTTCATCGACGTCTTTATAAGCTTTGAAAAGGCCTTCGATCGTCGCCAGCCGTTCCGGTTCCCAGCCGGGCAAGGTGTAACCATTGGAACCATTGCGGGTCGAGTCGATGATCTCTTGCGGATCGTCGGCCAACTTGTCAGCTTCAAACGCCATGTCGTTAGAACCATCTTCCAAGACATAGTGCAGATCTGTGCGCAGCCAGTCGAACACCGGCATGAAGTTGTAGCAGATAACCTTGATGCCGTATTCGGCGAGGTTGCGGATCGTTTGCTTGTAGTTTTCGATGTATTGATCGCGGCTCGGCTTGCCGATCTTGATGTCATCGTGAATGTTGACGGATTCGATGACTTCCAGCTTCAAGCCGGCGTCTTCGACTTCCTTCTTCAGCTCAGCGATCTTGGCTTTGGGCCAGACTTCCCCGACCGGCACATCGAAGAGTGCACCGACAACTTGGGTCGTGCCAGGAATCTGGCGAATGTTTTGCAATGTGATCGGGTCATCTTTTGGCCCGTACCAACGAAATCCCATGTTCTTCATAACTTAGTCTCCTAATTCTTCATGTAAGGTTTTGGCAACGGCCCCCGTACCGGTGATCATACGGGTGAAGTAGCCTTCGATCTTCGTCGTCAAGCCGGCGGCGTCCAGGTCTGCTGGGAAGATCTGCTTGTTGGACAAGATCGGCTGCAACACGGCGTGCGCATCGATGGTGTCGCCTAAGTGGACGTTTTCTACATATGGTTGCAACTTGCTCAACAGCGGATCGCGGCTTGGTTCAAAGGCTTCCCCATCGTCTTTGACCGCCATCAAGAAGCGGCACCAACCGGCGATGATCAGCGGGATCGCTTTGAGTTCGCTGGTATCTTTCTTCCTATCCAAGTAGTGCTGCAGCGTGACGCCATAACGGATCGGCATCTTCTGCGAGGTATCGCTGGCGATCCGCTGCGGCGTGTCTGGAATGTTCTTGTTCGGCAGGCGCTTGTTGATGACCTCGTCGATGAATTTCTTGGGATCGATGATCTTCGGGTCCTTCACTACCGGCAGGTCTTCGTTGTAGCCGACCTGCTTGACCAAGGCGACCAGATCCGGGTTGGTCATTTCTTCGGCGATGCTGGTGTAGCCCAGTACCGAACCGAAAATGGCGAGGCCGGTGTGCAGCGGGTTCAAGCACGCGGTGACCTTCATCTGATCAGCATCGTTGACGGTGTTGCGATCAGCGAGAATGACACCAGCCTTTTCCAACGCTGGACGGCCATTCGGGAAGCTGTCTTCAATGACCAGATAATGGGTGACTTCGGTGTTCCCAAACGGGGCGATGTTCGTGTGTTTGGCGGTGTGGATAATGTCGGTGTCTTCAAAGCCGCTGTCCTTGAGGATCTTGGCAACGGATTCCGCCGGGTTCGGCGTGATCCGGTCGATCATGCTCCAAGGGAAGCTGACCTGCTTCGGGTCACTCAGATAATCAATGAAGCCTTGATCGACGGTGCCCTTTTCTGCCCAACCGTTCGCAATGGTCATGATGGCATCTTGGAAACGCTGGCCGTTTTCGGAGAAGTTATCCGTGGAAACCATCGCGATCGGGAACTTGCCGGCGTTGTAGCGGGCGAGTAACAGGCGGGCGATGGCGCCCATGTTGGTACGCGCGTCATCAGGCGCGCCGGCAATATCGGCTTGCGCCGCCTGCGTCAAATCACCGTTCACGTCTTGCAAGGCGTAACCTTTTTCCGTGATGGACATGGTGACAAACTGGAGGCTTGGCTTTTCAAAAATCGCCTTGAGGTGGGCCCAGCCTGCAGCGTTGGCTTGATTGTAATAAACGGCATCTGCGACGCTGGCAACCAGCGTCTTGTCGTAATTACCGGCTTCATCCATCACCACCTGTAACACGCGGTTGGTGAAGGGCTTGTAAGCTTGTGCCACCACGCCGTCATCATAAGTTTCCGCAACGACCACACCGGCCTTCAATTCGCCGGCATTCAACAAGTCTTGGGCGATCTTGGCATGGAAGCAACGGAACAAGTTCCCGCCGCCAAAGTGAACCCAGATCGGCGCTTCTTCGGTCGCCTGCTTGACCTCAGCCTGATCAAATTGCGGAACCGTGATTCCCGCAGCGGCAAAGGCAGAAGAATCTTTGAGATAATCATCAGTTAAGCGCACCATAAGTGGTATGCTCCTTTCGTTTTTAGAGCTTAATTAATTACACTAATATATCAGTTAACGTCATCACTTTAACATGGACTGAATCCGATTACAAGCAAGGAATTATTTTTTGTCGCGATCAAATATAATTGTTATACTGATCACAGAACGATTGTCAGAGGAGTCTGAATATGGCTGAAATTACGAGTTTTCAAGACGAGGCATACGTTGCCATCCGCAACAAGATCCTGCGTCTGGAGTTGAAACCAGGCGAGCGTATCAATAAAAAAAGTTTGCAAGACGAGCTTTCGATCGGCGCAACACCCATGCGTGAAGCCTTCTTGCGGCTGAGCCGTGAAGGCCTGCTGAACGTCCGGCCCCAAAGCGGGACTTACGTTGCCAAGATCAGCATCGACGAAGTGTATCAGGCCCGGTTTGTCCGCGAAAGCATCGAAAAGCTTGTCGTCTCTGAGGCCATCACGCACATCACCAAAGCCGACCTGCAAGAATTGCAGAAGCTGATCGAGCTGCAGGAGTTGTATCTACACTCCAAAGACTACGACCAGTTCTTCAACTTGGACGAGTCGTTCCATCAGACCTTCTATAAAATCGACCACAAAGCGTTCGTCTGGAACTGGCTGCAGGTCGTCAACCTGCAGTTCAATCGCTTCCGCTATCTCCGCTTGGAAGTGTCTGATCTGGACTGGCAACAGATTTTCGACGATCACCGGGCGATCGTCGCCGCGGTGGCGGACAAGGTCCCCAAACGCGCCGAAACTTGTGTCGGCCGGCATTTACACATGGTGGACGACGATATTAAGGTCGCCTTGAAACTCCACCCAGACTATTTCGAATAGTGCCATTCAATAATTATCCGTATCCTCATCACGAAAGATTAGCTCTTTATTGCACATAACGCCCTGTTTTGAAGACAAAAACAGGGCGTTTTTTTGTGCTGCTTTTATTCTCGCCAATCAGCCAATGTGAGCATGCTCGACAGTTGAATCAGTGCCACTAAAGCCTTATTTGTGAATATTAATATATTAGATTTTGGCATTTTCCTCATTGTCGCCTCTTCTGGTATCGTTGCCACGACCCCCAGCGCCCCTCGGCATATGCCGGACGACGTACCTGGTGCAGGTAAGCCGCCATACCGGGATCAGCCCCTTGATGATTCGCCGCTTTCACCAGCTATCCGGTCTTGATGGTGCTTCCACAAGTTCGATTCGCTATGAGCCGCTAGCGGCCTGTTTATGCCAGCAATGAGTTGGCATTGCCCTGACATACGCTTGAGATGGGATTAGCGTCTCAATTCGTGCGTCCCTTATCCCAGCATCACCGCTTTTCCATTTTATATGAAAATTTTTTTGACGTTAGTCCAGCCATGTGTTAACGTTAACATGTAATCGCATACAAGCCCAAAAACTTGTGCAAATATAAGGAGGTCCCTTTTAATATGATCACTATTCAAAATGCCCAGTTTACGGCAACCGTCAGCGAAGACGGCGCCGAGCTCCAACAGATCACCCGCAAATCAGATGGTCGTAACTATTTGATCGTCGACCCTGAACAAAAGTTCTGGAATCGCCACGCACCGATCCTTTTCCCAGCCATCGGCCGTTCCAACGATGGCGTCTATCTGCTCGATGGCAAAACATATTCGATGGATCAACACGGCTTCGCCCGTGACTTTCCGTTCGACAACGTCCGTCAAACCGCTGAAAACAGCGTTACCTTGAAGCAAACCGCCAGTGCAGATACCCTCAAGAAGTTCCCATTCGCCTACGAATTGAGCGTCACCTACACCTTGACCGCGACTGGTTTGACCGTTGACTTCACGGTTGCCAACCACGACCGCAAGCCGATGCCTTATGCCTTAGGTCACCATCCAGCCTTCGAACTGTACGCACCACTCGAAGACTACCATCTGGAACTCGAGGGTGCCGCATTGCCAGTGCAAAACTTCGGTACCGGCCCAGTGCCATTCCGTGATGGCACCCTCAGCGACTTTGCCGCAGCTGATGGCAACAAGGTCGCTTTGAACCACGACTTGATGGATGGCGGCTTAATCATCATTGACGCGCCAAAGACCAAGGCTGCAACCTTGGCTGCTAACGATGGCAGCCATCACGTCACCGTCTCCTTGGATGACTTTCCATACGTCACCATCTGGACCGCTGAACACAAGAAGGCCCCATTCCTTTGTGTTGAACCTTTCGCCGGCTTACCAGACGCCGCCGGCAAGCCTGTTGACTGGTTCAAGAAGCCTGGCAACAACACGCTGGATCCTGATGCCTCCAAGCATTACGGCTACAGCATGACCTTAGACTAATCACTAAAATAACGGCGCGCGAGCATCCTTTGTGGATGGCCGCGCGCCGTTTTGCTGTCAAAAAAAGCCCCGCCGCAGCGAGACTTCAGTGATTTTATAAGACCCCGATCGTCTGTAAGATCAAATAGATGTTCAAGGCGATCAAGACGCCGGTCGCGATCCACGCACAGACCTTCGACCAGGTATGGTTGGCGAATTCCCCCATCAGCTTCTTGCTGGAGGTGAAGATCACCAGTGGCACCACCGCAAACGGTAGCGCGATACTCAAGAACACCTGAGAAAACGTCAGCAGACCTTCGATCTTGGCTTCGTTGCCGTGATAGATGAATGCGAAGATCAGCACTGGTGTCACTGACAAGCCACGGGTAACGACCCGCTGGACCCACAGTGGCACCTTTAACCGGATGAAGCCTTCCATGATGATCTGCCCGGACAAGGTCCCGGTGATCGTCGACGACTGCCCGGAAGACAGCAAGGCAACCGCGAACAGCATCGACAGCATCGGGCTGGCGATCGCACCGACCACCGATGAGTCTTGCAAAGCGTTGAACAGTTCGCCGAACCGGCCGAGGCTGGAGTTGGTGCCGTAAAACAGCGCCGCGCCTAAGATCAGCAACAAGGAGTTGACGATGAAGGCTAAGAACAACTGCACATTAGAATCGATCGTGGAGAAGCGCACCGCCTTGGCGAGCTCAGCGCGGTTGTTACGGTCGACCTTCCGTGTCTGTGAGATCGACGACCCGAGATACAAGTCATGGGGCATGACGGTCGCCCCGACGATCCCTAAGGTCAGATACAACATGCCATGATTTTGCAAGATCGCCTGGGTTGGCACATAGCCGTTCAAGATCCCGGTGATGCTCGGCTTGGCCAGGAACACTTCATAGGCAAAAACCAGCAGGATCACGGCCACCAAGGTCGCGACGATGGCTTCGATCTTCCGGAACCCGAGTTTCATCAACAGCAATAGCAGCAAAACGTCTAAGGCTGTGATGATGATCCCGATGACCAGCGGAATGTGGAATAAGAGCTGGATCGCGATCGCAGACCCGATGATTTCCGCGATATCTGTCGCCATGATCGCCAATTCAGCAACGATCCACAGCAAGAAGCCAGAGACCTTGCCTGTATGCAGCCGCGTCAGCTGCGCCAAGTCTTTGCCGGTGACGATCCCCAGCTTGGCAGCCATGGATTGTAACAGCATCGCGATCAAGCTGGAAAGCAAGACCACGGCGAGCAGGCGATACTTGTATTGCGCCCCGCCGGCGATAGAGGTGATCCAGTTACCTGGATCCATATACCCGACGGCGATCAAGATCCCCGGTCCTGTGTAGGCCATCAACGTCTTGAGGAAGCCGGCGTTGGTCGGCACCTCAACGGAGCCATTGATCTCATCAAGCGACTTGTCAGCCATGGCGTCTTCCGACTTGATCCGCTCGATATCGATATGCTTGTTCATTAGAATGAACCTCTTTTCTATTGGTTTAGAAATTCGGTGACCAGTTTGGTTTCCGTACCAGGGCTTGGTCGAGCGCCCGTTCAATTTCCATAGAATACTATACCTATATTACTGAACAATTACAAGTGGAATTTTTAGGACACCCAAAGTTTTTTAATCCCGCTATTACGGCATTCGCAGGCACTTGTCCCCGTAAGGTTAGTGCCCACTCAATTCGTGGGAACGAAAATACTAATTAGACATTTTTCTAAATAGATGTTACTATCTATTTAGAGATAATTCTAAATAGGAGGCACCCCGATGGCCCTTAACCAAACCCTGAAAGCGATCAGCGACCCGATCCGCCGCCAGATCCTCGATTGCCTGCGCGATCAAGATCGCAGCGCCGGCGACATCGCCGCGCGCTTCAACCTCACTACCGCCACGGTTTCCTATCACCTCAGGTTGTTGCGCGAAGCGGGGCTGATCACGCAGACCAAAGACAAGAATTATGTGATCTACAGCCTCAACGCGTCTGTGTTTGAAGAATTGCTGAGTTGGATCTACGAACTTGGAGGACAAAATAATGAAAACTAAAACGACCCTTGCTGTCACGCTCCCTGTCATCCTCGCACCGATGCTTTACGGCGCCGCCGTTTACAACCGACTTCCCATGCGTCTGGCCACCCACTGGGGCATCAGCAGTGACCCGAACGGCTACGGCAGTCGCGCGCTGGTCGTCTTCGGGTTGCCGCTGTTGATGGCGCTGGGACAGATTTTTGCCTTGACGGTCAGCCGCAAGCGCCAGCGCGCACCGAGATTCGAGCGCGTGGTGGCCTGGATCATCCCCGCCGTCACCGTCGTCGCGTACCTGACGACTATTGCCTACAACCTCGGCCAGCACGTCGACATCTGGCGGATCGCCATCGTATTGGTCGCCGCGATCTTCATCGCCATGGGCAACTACCTACCAACCGTCCCTGCCGGCTATCAACACAGCCTGACCTGGCCGCACCAACGTCTCTTGAGCAAGCGGGCGACTCGCAACACCGGCTACGCCATGGTCGCCGCCGGCATCGCCTTGCTGTTGAGCCTTTTCACGTTGCCGCTGGTCTCGGCCATCATCGTCGGGATCGCGGTTGTCGCCATCGCCGGCATCAACATCTTGAATTAGCGCAAAAAAGCACTGAGACCCATGATTGTCTCAGTGCTTTTTTGCCAGTCAATCGCCTTGGGTGAGGATCCGCCGGACGCGCGTTCTGATCGGCACGTCGGTGTGATACGCCCGCTTGGCCCCCAGCGCGACGAGTTCTTGCTTGCTCGTCGCCGTCGCCAGCTGCAACACCGCCCCGCCGTGCTGGTAAAACAGCGCGTTGTTCGGGGTGAACGTGTCGACCACGACGGTATCATACTGGGGGAAAGCCAGCGCGAAATAATCGACGCCGCCAAGCGTCATCGCCACCGGCGCTTGGGGCTGATAATACAGCCAAGCGGCCAGTCGCTGATGGGTGTCGCTGTCTTGGACCGCCGCGACTCTGGCCTTGAAGTTGGCGAGCTGGTCGCTGGCCTTGGACAGCAGGCGCTGCCGCGTCGGCGCCTGCTTCGCCTGTGGCACCAGCGGCTTGAGTTGCGGCATCAGGCTCGCCAGCCACGCGGCATAGGGATTCGCCTGGCTGATGATCAAAGTGTCGAGTTCCAGGCTGGTGTGATAAGCCGCAGCGGTGATCATGCTCGAGCCGCTGACGGCCAGCGTCACCTGCGCAAACTCAAGCAGCACCAGCCGCGCTTCCAGCGGCCGCCGTCCCGTCGTGGCAAGCGTCACGCCGGCGGCTTGAAGCTCCGCAAAATCCGCCGCGGCTGCCGGGGTCTGTTCAACTTGTCCCGAGACGATCGTGACCTGTGCGTGGTCGAGCACGACGGCTTGGTCGATCACCGCCGCCAACTCGTGCAACCCACCACTGGTGATACGCGGCGCGATCAGCTGCAACTTTTGCAGCCGCCCATGATTGCGCAAAGCCCCCAATAAAGAAGCGAGGTTGAGTGCCAGCGGCAAGACCTGGACGAACTGGCCGCCGTGGCGTTCAACTTGCGTCAACTGTTGCTGCAACTCGCGGACAAAAGCCGGCGCGACCGGCGGCAGCTTCGTTTCTGGCGCCGGCGCCGGCGCCGCCGTTGCCGCAGGCGCTGGCTTATCCTGCGCTTGCCGCCACGTTGCTGGCAGCGGGGCAAAAGGCGGCTGCAATACCTGCACGGCACGCGCGACCTGGCCTTCCGTCAAGCCCGGCAACGGCGGTTTGCCCCCTAGCGCCTGCACCAGCGCCATACCGGTGGGCGTCGCCAGCGTGCCGGCAAACACCCACGCGCTCACCCGAACAGGCAGTTGGTGTTCCAACCCCCAACGCTTGGCTTCAGGCGTCGGGTCTGCGTCTAGTGCCGGCCACTCAGGCGTCAACGTTGTCGCCAGCGGTTCTGCGAGATCAAAGGCTACCAGCATCCCCACCACCTGCGCCAGCCACTCGTCGCGGTGGGCCGCCAGATAGGCATCCACGCGCTGCGGGCGCAGTGCCAGCCACAGCTTGGCGGTGACGTCTTGGCCGTACCACCACTGGGCATGGGCGAGCACGCACTCACCGAGCCGCTGCCAGGTTTGGCGCCGCGCACCCAGGCGCTTGGTGTGCACGGCAACCCCGGCGGCAAACAGGTTGCGGGTGAGTTTAGGATTAGCCGCGTGAAGCGGTGAATAAGCAAGCGTGAACATGTCGACCTCCAAAAAAACAAACGTACGTTCAATAATACGCGCGAACGGTCTCCTTGTCCAGTCCGGCGATTGTCGCCGTCTAAATTATCGGGTACAATTAGATTGTAAGCGTTTAATCATCTAAAGGAGGACGCCGTCATGCCTGAGCTCGCCACCCTGTACAACTTGTTGTTGGATCCCGGCACCCGCGCTTGGGAACGCGAACAGCTCCAACACGCCAAGGCCGCCTTGGAACACCATGATCGCGCCGCCTGGTCGCGGCTGGAAGCCGCACTGCGCCCACTGGCCTTGCGCGACAACCTGACGCCGGCGGTCGCTGATTTTTATAGCGCGTTGCGTCAAGAGGCGGTGCCGTCATATGATTTTGCCAAACACACCGAAGCCGCGGCCAAGTATGAACGGGCGATTTTTGCCGGCGGCTGTTTCTGGTGTCTCGTGCAACCATTCGAAGACCTGCCTGGGATCGTCTCGGTGCTGTCAGGCTACACCGGCGGCGGCCTCCCGCATCCCACCTACGATCAGGTCCATTCAGGCACCACCGGCCACGTCGAGGCCGTCGAGGTCGTTTTCGACCCGGCGCTCGTCAGCTACGACGACCTGGTCGCGCTGTACTGGCAACTCAGTGACCCGACCGACGCCCTCGGCCAGATCAACGACCGCGGGCCGATGTACCGCCCGGTGATCTTCACCACGACCGCCGCGCAACAAACAGCGGCCGCCGCGTCAAAAAGCGCCTTGGCCGCCAGCCACCGCTTCGCCAAGCCGATCGTCACTGCCATCGAAGCCGCCAAACCATTTTGGCCGGCGGAAAACTACCACCAGCAGTTTTATCGCAAACAGCCGCAACGCTATGCCCGCATCCACCGCGCCCGCCAGCAGTTTCTCGCCGCCCAGCGCCTGCGCGGGTGGTTTTCTCGCAAGCTTCAGTAGTTAAGCTTTTGCATCAGCGCCGTCAGCCGCTTTTGTTCCGCATCGGTAAGGTTGGCAAGCAAGTGGTCGGAATTGGCCTGCTCGAAGGCGTGCAGCCGCGGATAGATCGCCGTGGCCTTGGCCGTGGGAAAAACGCGGCGTAGGCGCTTGTCGTCTGGGTCTTCGCGCAGCGTCAACCAGCCGTCTGCGACGAGCTTCTTAACCGTGCGAAACGCCGTCGTACGATCGATCTGGATGCCGTCTGCCACCGCGCCTAAATACATCCCCGGCCGCTCGCAGACGCGGATCACGTAGATGAAGCGGTTATTATCGAGGCCAACAGGACGAAACGTGGCGTTGCTTTCGGTCTGGATCGTGCGCGTGATCGCGCCGATCTCACGAATAACATCAAACATGGCATATCCTCCTTACGCTAAGGATAGCAAAAAGTAATTGCATCTGCAATCACTTGCGCGTACACTACGAGCTAATAACTCATTGCACCTGCAATGATTATCTGGAGGAAACTGCTATGCTCGCATTCTTTTCATTTGTTTTGATCATGTCCTTCACCCCAGGCCCCAACACCTTGATAGCCATGGTATCCGGCCAAACCCGCGGCTTGACACACAGCTTGCGGCTCAACTTCGGGATGGCCGCTGGTATGGGCATCATGGGGATCTTGGCGGCATTATTTGCAGGTTGGCTGCAACACACGCCGATTTTTATCACCGCCATGAAAGTCGTCGGTGCGGCGTACCTAGCCTATCTCGCCTACCACGTCGCCGTCAGCCGCCCAGAAGACGGCGGCAACGATTCCGACAGTTTCGTCACCGGGTTGCTGCTACAGTTCACCAACATCAAGTGCTACCTATATTTCATCACCGGCCTCGGCGCGTTTACGCTGCCAGGATTGCTTAACAGCATCCCGGCACGCTGGGTGGTGATGGTTGTGCTCGGTTCACTGGGCACCTTTGCTTGGACTGGCGGTGGGCAACTGATCAACCGCTTTTATCAACAGCACTTCCGCCTTATCAACGTCGCCGTCGCCTGCCTGTTAGTCTTTGCCGCCGTCGACTTGTGGCGTTAACGCTGGCCGAGCCACAACCCGGCGACTAAACTGACGATCCCCAGCACAACGGTTCCCAGATAATAGGTGGTAAACGACGCAAACCGGCGATTGCGCAACAAGATCACGCTGTCGACCATGAAGGTGGAAAAGGTCGTGAACCCGCCACACATCCCCGTCAACAAGAACGCAGCGGCGGCCGCGCTGACGGTGGCACCGGTGAGCGCACCTGCCGCCAGCGCCCCGAGCGTGTTGATGACCATGGTCGCCAGCGGCCAGGTGGGCGTGAGCTTTTTGCCGATCAACGTCAGCGCGTACCGCAGACACGCCCCGATGCCGGCACCTATTGCGACTAGCGCGACCATGTTGGCACCACCTTGTTAGCTGTCCACAAGCCCAACCCCGCGGCGGCCAGACCTAGCGTGACGTCCCCGATCAGCCACACCAAGGCGTGCCAGGTCACCACCTCAAGCGTCAAGGTCGAACAGGTCGTGAAGGCGCCGACGAACCCGGTGCCCAGCGCCAAGATCAACCAGTCCGGCAAATCGACACGCCGGGCGAGGCCGAAGGTGATGAACGCCAACAAGAAGCTCCCGACAAGATTGACGGTCGTTGTCGCCGCCAACCCGTGGGCGGCCGGCATCACGCTGCTCACCCCGTAACGGGCGAGGCCACCGAGCGCCCCGCCACCAAATACTGCCAACCATTGTTTCATCACAATCCGACCTTTCCAGCAATAATGATAGTACGGTTAGATTACGCGTGCCTGCCGGCTTCTGCAAGTAACCGTCGCATGCCAAACCCGTTGAAAAAAACTTTTTTTAAATTCGAAACCGCACCGTGACGGGGTTTTTGTAATGCCGGTCAAAATATTTTTGCCTCTGATGGCATGTTTTTTGACAAAAGGTGTTGCGCAATGTCAACGAAGCGGCTATGATAAGCAACATTAAAACAAAACGAAAAACTTACGAGAGACAAGTAAGAGATCCCGCTCCTCCAGTGAGTCGTGGCCAGTGTAAACACGACGGTAGGCAGATTTCCGAATAACACTCTCCCAGTTGCCACCCCAAAGGCGCAAGCCGAGTAGACGTGGTCGTCGTTCGGGGCGTTATCATCCGAAAGCGCATGATCGTGCGCTAATGAGGTGGCCCGAGGTATGTCGGGCAACTTGGGTGGTACCGCGAAATAAAGTCTTTCGTCCCTTGAAATCTAAGGGGCAAAAGACTTTTTTATTTTGTCTCAAATATAAATAAGGGAGTTTTGTTCATGCAATTAATCACACCACAAGATTATGATCCTAAATTGTCCCCGCGTAAGACCCAAGAAGCCATTCGTTACATCCGGGAAACCTTCCAAGAAGAATTCGGCAAGCAACTGAACCTCAGCCGGGTTTCCGCCCCAATGATGGTCGACAAGGCCACCGGGTTGAACGACAACCTGAACGGCGTTGAAGCGCCTGTTTCCTTCACCATGGCAGCGATGCCTGGTCACACGATGGAAATCGTGCATTCCTTGGCTAAGTGGAAGCGCAACGCCTTGGGCGAATTCGGTTTCCAACCAGGCGAGGGCCTCTACACCAACATGAACGCGATCCGCAAAGACGAAGAGCTGGACAACTTCCACTCCATCTACGTTGACCAGTGGGACTGGGAAAAGGTCATCACCAAAGACCAACGCACGATCGAAACCCTGAAGACCACTGTTCGGCAGATCTTCAAGGTCATCAAGCACATGGAACACGAAGTTTGGTACAAGTACCCAGAAGCCGTGCACCATTTACCAGACGAGATCCACTTCGTTACCACCCAAGAACTGGAAGATCGCTGGCCTGATCTGACCCCGATGCAACGCGAAGACAAGATCGCCAAAGAACTCGGCTGTGTCTTCATCATGGGGATTGGCGGGGCTTTGAAGTCCGGCAAGCGTCACGACGGCCGCGCCCCTGACTATGATGACTGGAGCTTAAACGGCGACATCATCTTCTGGTACGAACCACTCGATTGCAAGCTGGAAGTTTCTTCCATGGGTATCCGTGTCGACGAAGACGCCATGGCCCGTCAGCTGAAGATCGCCGACGCTGAAGACCGGTTGTCCCTGCCATTCCACCAAAAGATCATGAAAGGCGAACTGCCTTACACCATCGGCGGTGGGATCGGCCAGTCACGTCTGTGCATGCTGCTCTTAGGCAAAGCCCATGTCGGTGAAGTCCAAGCCAGCGTCTGGCCTCAAGAAATGATCGATGCCTGCGAAGCAGACGACATTCATCTGCTGTAAACCTACTATATAATACGAAATCGTCTACTTAAAACACCCTGGCATCACGATCCTTCGATCGTGATACCAGGGTGTTTTTTTGTGTCTCAGATGATCTCAGCGACCAAGGCAAGAAAAATCGTCAAGATCAACATGTCTGCAGAACCGCCCAAACTCAGATTCTGCTCGAGAAAATCGGCATTCATCTGCGCCAACAGCGCCTGGCCGCTTTGCGTATGGACGCCGCCTGCATCGAGGATCGCTTGGGCTTGTTGTTGCGCCACCGGTAAGATCGTGACGGTGCCTGCCCGGTGGACCAGATTGGTGTCTGTAAAACGTGTGACGATCGCCAGCAGGCTGTCGAGCAACCGCTCGTTCAGCGTCCCTGTCGCTTGTTCCAGCGTTGGCAGGCCACTGCCAAAGACGCTGGGGTAACCGGCCTCTGCCTCGCCGCGCACGCCGGTCAAGCCGTGCGCAAGGTAAAGTTGTTCGCCATTGGTCAGCGCGTCTGCAGCCTTTTTACCAACGTCTGCAAAATCATGCGCGGTGACGCCTGCCATCATGGCCCGGACGACTGCTTGCACCTCGCGGTAAGCCGCATGGCGTTGTTGAAACGCGACGGCCGCCACGAGGATCCCCAGTGAAAAGATGGCCCCTTTGTGTGTGTTGACGCCGCCTGTCGCGGCAAACATTGCCTGCTCCGCCTGGATGCCGGCCGGCCGGAGCGCCTGAAACAGCTGCGGCAGGTCAGCCTCCCAACCGCCACCGGTTGTTGCACACGCCAAGAGGTACGGCTGCAGGCTGAGGCTGGAGTCGATGAAGGTGAAGACGGTCATATCCGGATGCGGTCCCGAGCTGACCGGATCCACCAACCCAGGCTTGGGGTTCAGACTGACTTCATACAACAAAGCCCGAGTGGCAAAATTTGCGAGTTGCGCAGGCGTATACACTGACATATTGATTTCCTTTCACTTGTTTTGCAGCATGAAATGCCGCAGCGTCTGGTTAAACGCTTCTGGGACTTCCGCCATGATGTCATGCCCACAGTTGGGGATCATGACTTCGCGGATCTGCGGATTGCGGCGGGCTAGCCACCGGCCATAGCCGTTGGTAAAATACGGCGTCTGAGTCGCGGTGACAAACAGCACAGGCGCGGGCTCGCGACAAGCGACCGCACGCCAATCGGCCTGGAAGTGGTCTAACAAGAGCCTAGAGCCGCTTTTTCTAGCGAACGGGTGGCGGCTTTCTGCGCGAATGAATGCTGTCATTACCGCAGGCGCCATGCCGTGCAGGGTTTCGTGGCCTGGGCGTGGCTGGTGCAGCTGCGCATCGGCCGTTTGCGCCGTCAGGCCTTGGAAGCCGTATGCCCACTCAGCGTCGTTGAGCATCTTGGGCGACTGGTCCACGACCATCAAGCCGCTAACGTCGACTTCCGGATGCCGTTGCCGCAACGCCCACAACACGCCGGCTCCCATCGAGTGCCCGACCAGCAACGGCCGTTTGAGTCCGAGCTGAACGATAATTTGATCCACGTCGTCGGCCAGCTGCGCCAGACTCGTGGCGACGGCCCCGGTAGATTCGCCTTGGCCACGGTAATCGAAGCAGACGGTTTGTGCGCGGCGAGAAATTGCCGCCACCTGCGCCGTCCAGATGGCCTTGTAGCTGCCAAAGCCGTTGAGAAAAACGAGCGGGCGCCCTGCCCCCGCCACGTCGACGGCCAGTTCGGCACCCGAAACGGTGAGCTTCATTGGCTGTCACCTTGGAAGTGCCATGGGTCTGTGGTCAGCTGCGGGCCGCTGGCGGTTTTCATCATGATCTGGTCGTCGCGGTGTTGGGCGTATTCTTCGAGTGAAAACCCGTCTTGACCGTGAACGACTTGGATGTCCGCGTGCGCGCCGGCGATGGTCTGCAATTGTTGGACCAGCGTCTGCGCGGCGGCGACAGTCAACGGTTGGCGTGGCCGCGTCATGATGACATCGATATCCGAGGTTGCGCGTGCCATTTTCAGCCCGGTCACGAGTTCAAACTGCAGGCTGCCGCCGACACCCCAGTCAAACCCTTGCAACAGCGGCTGCAAGGTTTTAAGCTTTTGAAACGCCGGCAACTGGGCGCGTTGCGGGTCCAATCCAGGGAGCAGCCGCAACGCCGCTTGCGGGGTCACGGCCGCTTTGATCTGGCTCGGCATTGCAAACGCCGCAAACCGCTGATTCTTCTGATAGCCACGAAGGCCGACCGGGATCCGGTCGACCTGGGGGCCACGGCGTACGATCGCGTACGGCGATTGGGTTAACATGGCAGACGCCCACTCTGGAAGCGGCGCCTCTGCTGTGAGTACGGCAGGGCTTGTGAGCAAAACGAGCGTGTGTGGGGCTAAGCCTGCCATTGCTGAGCCATCAAGGCGCGGACCTTGTTAGTTGCCTTGCGCCCGCCGTCTTTGCCATTGACTGCGATTTCGTTGGTGTAACGGAAAGACAGGTCAGCCGGGGCATCAACGAGGCTGGCAAACGCGTCATCAAGGGCTGCCTTGACCGTTGCCACCGCTTTGGCATCATGGTCTTCGCCTTTGACGCCTTGAATCAGGTTGTACAAAGCGCCCAACTTCTGGTAGTTTTCGATGTCGTAGGCCATCGCAGGCACGTGCTTGGTCGCTTCTTCCAACTCAGCGATCGTCCGCTGCGTGATTCGGGCGCTGGACGCCTTGCTCATCGCTTGGATCGTGATGGCGAGATCGTCGAGGGCGACCAGCCGGTTGGACTGCAGGCCCTGGGCCAAGAAGCCACCGGAAACGGCGTCGCCTGGAATGAAGGCCACCACCTTGTGCCCGGCCTGGCGCGCACGCGCATAAGCACTTGCGGCAGAAGCCAGCGCCATGTGGATCCCGATCAGTTCTTCTTGGTAGCCGTATGCCTGGCTCGGCACGTCGACCACGATGACGATTGGGGTCTTCGCGTCTGCCGGCTTGTTGTGGTCGGCGGCAATCAGGTCGTTGACCACGCCGGCAACCGTGTAGCCTTCTTGCAGGCCGACTTCCCCGTGGCGGACCCGAGGAAACCGATTATTTTCGTCTGGCACGATCGCCACGTACTCACACCCGTCGGCTTGCGCGTGCAACACGGTGGGCACGTCACTTTGCGCGTTGGTGATACCCGTCAACAATTCAAACCAGTTGCGCCCGCGGGACTTGGTGCCTGGCTTGGTGCCGCTGACTGCAGGCGCCAAATGATGAGGCTTGGCAACGACCTGCGTAAACAGCTTGTCGTAGCCGGCAATATCAAGCGGCTGGCTGGGATCGAGCTGATCCAGCAAGGTCAGATAGAAATCGCCGCGCTGATCGCGATGGGAATCTTTTTTCTCATCGAGCGCAGCGGTGATGGCCGTGCGGAAAGCCTCAACATCGTCGTCAACGACTTCATCGATGATGCCGGTGGCTTGGCGCTGCTTGGTGCCCAGCGTGTTCCAGATCAGGTTCTTGTCGGAAGCATCCCATTCCTTGACCCCGGCTTCTTGCTCGATAACCTCGGGCCCGTTCAGGCCGATACGCGCCTTGTCGGTCCCGATCACATAAGACAACAGCGCGTTGGTGATGGACATACCGCCAAACGAACCGACCCGACCAGGTACCAGGCCGATGACCGGCACGTATTGCTTCAAGGCAATGACCATGTTGTGGATCTCAGAGATCGACAACAGGCCATAGTTGGCTTCCTGCAGGCGGACGCCGCCGGTATCCAAGATGATGATCGGATACACGGTCTTGCCGGCTTCGTTATCTGCCAACACGTGTTCCAGTGCGGAAACGATTTTGGCTCCGGAAACTTCCCCGATCCCGCCGCCTTGAAACGCGCCTTCGATGGCGATGATGACGGTGGCTTTCCCGCTCAGCTTGCCTTTCATGACGACGATGCCGTCATCGGCTTCGGGCACGATGTTTTGCGGGGCCAAGTGTGGTGAAATCATGTTATCGAGCGGCCCGATCAACTCCCGGGTGCTGCCGGCATCGAGTAAGGCTTCTGCGCGCTGGCGTGCGTGTAATTCAACAAAACTATTGCTCATTTTTCAACGCCTCCATTGCTTGGGTGAGCCGCAGGTTGACGACGCCTGGGGTAGCGCCAAAATCGTTGATTTGAAATTCTGCCAGTAACGGGTACCGGTCGAAGAAACGGTTCAAGACGTTTTGCCAGACGACTTTGAAGCCGTCGCTACCGGTCACGATGTTTAGTTCTGATTCCTTGTGATCGGTCGGCTTCATGATGACTTCGAGGTCACCGGAAGCGACGACCCCGATATGAACGGGATGGGCGATCGGTTGGGTCGCTTGATAGTTGAAATGTAATTGTTCCATGATGGGACTCCTTTCATGATAAGGCTGTGGAGAGCTCGCGCTTTTAGGAGGACAGCTAGCCTAGCCTAACGCATTGCCGGCGGGTTTTGCCGGTGAGCTCGTCACGCAACCAAGATAGACTGCTACGCCGCCTTAGCTCCAGCTTCTGAACTTTGCCGGTGGGTTGTACAAGCCCTTAGACCAATTGACCAGGTCTTCCATGTTTCGGGCCGCAAGCAACGACCGGGTCGCCTGGTTGCGATTGACGCCGAGGTCTTCGGGGAAGGCCACGATGCCGCGCTCGCGCAGGTCCTTGACCACGGCCGGATTCGACCGCAAGCCCACTGGGGTGACCCCGGCGATGGCTTCGATTGCGGCTTGGCGTTCGGCCATGGAATCGGTTTTGTACAGATAAGCGATCCCTTCTTCGGTGACGATGTGGGTCGTGTCTTCGGAATAGATCATGATCGGCACGTTTTGCAACTTGGCTTCTTTGCGCACTTCCACCGCATCAAGGGAATCGACGAAGACTGGGCGCTTGTTCGACCCAAAAGTTTCAACCATCTGCACGACCAGTTTTTGGCCTTTGCCCAACGGATCGTCATCAGCGCGCAGGCTCTGCCATGCTGGCGTGGAATGACGCCGGCCGCTTGGGTTAGAGCCCATGTTAGGCGCACCACCGAAACCGGACAGCCGACCGTTAGTGACGGTCGAGGAGTTGCCATACTGATCGATCTGGAGCGTGGAACCGACAAACATGTCCAGCGCGTATTGGCCGGCAACCTGACCGAACGCCCGGTTAGAGCGCATGGTGCCGTCTTTGCCGACGAAGAACACGTCAGGCCGCGCAGCGATGTATTGTTCCATGCCGACTTCGCCACCGAATGAATGGATCGACTGGACCCAGCCGGATTCGATCGCCGGGATCAGGGTTGGGGTGGGGTTCACTTCCCAGTTTGGCACGATCTTGCCTTTCAGCCCCAGCTGTTGGCCGTAAGTCGGCAACAACAATTCGATGGCGGCGGTGTTGAAACCGACCCCGTGGTTGACGGACTGAACGTTGTGTTTTTCATAGATCCCACGAATCGCCATCATCCCCATCAGGATCTGTAACTCGGTGATGTTCTGGGGGTCGCGTGTAAACAGCGGTTCGAGCTGGTAAGGTTCGTCGGCTGGAATGATGACATCGATCCAGTCGGCCGGAATATCGACCCGCGGCAGCTTGTCGACGACTTCGTTAGCCTGCACGATGACGATACCGTCGTGGAAGGCTGCGGCTTCGACGATGACCGGGGTTTCTTCTGTGTTGTAGCCGGTGTACAAGTTACCGTCTTTATCGACTTTGTCCGCCGCCACCAGGACCACGTTGGGAATCAAGTCGACAAACAAGCGGGCGTACAGTTCCAGATAGGTATGAATGTCCCCAACCTGCAAGGTGCCGTCTGCGATCATCTGTGATACCCGCGTGCTTTGCGGGCCGGCGAAGGAGAAGTCCATCTTCGAGGCGATCCCGTCTTCAAAAATATCCAGGTGTTCCGGCCGCGAAATGCTGCTCATGATCATGTGCAAATCGTGGACTTTTTCTGGGTCCACAGACGCCAGCGCCTTTGACAAGAATGACGCCTGCTTCTGGTTATCCCCTTCCAGCACGACCTTGTCGCCGGAAGCGATCAAGCCTTCCAGGATGATCTTGGCATCGTTTGTTTTGGCAAACTTGCCGGACAGCTTGTTGGTCACAGCTGAGAGCTTTGCCGCCTTGGCTTGGCGATGCGTTGTCCAATCACGTTCTTCGCTCATTAATAAGTACCTCTTTCCCATTTATTCAACAAAAATACGGCGTCTGATACGCTCATTTGATACAAATTGATTTGGTGCAGGTCGCCGAACTTCTGGCCTAAGACCTTACGGAACGGCCGCCCGGGTGAAAAGTTCACGATACTGTCCGGGGCGTAATCGCAAGCGACGCTCATCATCGCCTCAAAATACACCGGATGGACCAGGTTATTGCCGAGGTCTTCTCGCACCGGTGGCACCTGCCGCACGGCCCGGCCTGAGTAGTTCGTCAGGTAGATGCCGTTTGGCTTGGCCAGCGTGACATCGGCCAACGTAGCGGCTAAGTGGGTGCCAACTTCCGCCATCAACGGCGAGTGTGACGGCACCGGCACTTTCAGCCGGCGGGCAAGGACCGCACCGGCCTGCTTGGCCAAGGCCACGACCCGATCGATCGCAACCAGTTCACCGGACAAGGCCGTTTGATCTTCAGCGTTTTGGTTCGACGCGAACACCGGGTGTACCGGATCGTTGACTTGTGCCACCAGCGCTTCGACTTCTGCACGGGTCAAGCCAACGATGACGCCCATGCCGTAACCATCGGGATAGGCCCCTTGCATCAGCTCTGCACGCCGCTTGACCACGCGGAACAAGTCGTCTTGTTGCAAACTGCCGATCGCATACGCCGCCGCAAATACCCCGAGACTGTGCCCGGCAACTAGGTGTGGCTTGCGGCCTGCCGCTTGCATCGCGTTGACCTGCGCCACCTGTTGAAGGGCAATGCTGACCTGGAGCTGGACTGAATCTCGGTAGCCCTCATCGCTATCCAAAAGCTTGAGGTCCAGCAAGTTCTCCACATGCTGACGTAACGCGGCATCGACCGGTTTGAGCATGCCGGCACTTTGCCCCCCTTGACCGGGGAAAATCCATAATGAATTCATGATTGACCTTCTCTCTTGATGATCCGATCGCTCTCACAAGGTTACTGTAAGCCAAAGTGATAACGGTGTATAATGAGTTTATCTTATAGGTATAACCGTTAGTTATTAATCGGAGGCGCTCATGAATCTTGCACAGCTTCAAGGCTTCGTCTATACCGCGCAAACCGGGAGTATCACCCAAGGCGCACGCCAGGCCCACATCAGCCAGCCGGCCATGACCAAAATGATCCAAGAATTGGAAAAAGAGCTCGATGTGCCGCTGTTTGATCGCGTCGGCCGCGGGATCCAGATCAACGATGGCGGGCGGTTGTTTTTGAATTACGTCGAATCTGGTCTCGACCAGATCGAAGAAGGCGTCGAAGCCATCACCAAACCGACGACCACCAAGCGCCCGATCCGCCTGCTGGTCGAAGTGGCGTCAGCTTTGATCCCCGACATTATCCGCACGATCAATGAGATCTACCCGAGCGCGTCGATCCAGTTGACCCAGCGCATCACCGCGGTCAACGAGACCCGGGAATTTTATTTCACCATCTCTACCCGGATCCCGCGGCCCGACAGGCGGTCTGTGCCACTTCTCAATGAAGAGATCCTGCTCGGCAGCGCCGACCCTAAGCTGACGGCACATCCTTTTATCGATCCGGCCGAGCTTGCCGGCCAACCGATCGTCTCGCTGGGCTACCACACCCCGCTGCGAAACACCTTGGATCAATACTTTGAGACTCGCGGGATCGATCTGAATTACCAATACGAATCCGACGACCCCGACAGCATCCGTGCCATGCTGGCCGCCGGCATCGGGATCGGCTTTATTCCCTCAGTCACTTGGGCGGCAACAGGCAAACAACTTCACCTCGCGCGAATCACCCCTGACCCACCGTTTCGCACCATCTACCTGACCGAGGGCCAGGCCAAAGAAGACGTGCGCACGCGCAAGGTCGCTAACGCCTTGGTGGCCTTGTTTGTTGACGCCCGGACACGCGCATTGACGATCTGACGCCGACAAGTTTTGCTTGCAAACACGCGTTTAACTCGTTACACTGACGTCGACGACTCCCACCGATCGCCTCTCACAAATCCGAAACAAGGTGGGATAACCTAATGAGTGATACCAAACCGCTCGAACCAGCCGCTGATATCGGCGACTACTTAAAACTGGGCGCATGTACTGCCGTCATGTCGCAACCGATCATGAGTTACGCCTTGGCGGCCGGCCCCAGCATCGGCGCGCAAACTGGGATCGGGATCCTATACGATCTCGTCAAGTACACCGCGCCGGCCTTTATTTTTGGCATTCTTTACACGACGACGCGGACAACGATCGCCAACCGCGAACTGACCTATGGCCACTACTTGAAAAACATGTGGCACGCGCTTTTCGTCCCGACCATCTGGTGGACGCTCATCTATTTACTCGTGATGCCGCAGATGCAACAGGTCAATCAGTATCACGACCTGGGCTCTTTTTTGTGGCACTTTGTCAACGGGAACGCCGCGCCACACCTGTGGTACAACACCATGATGTTGCAATTCATCATCTTGATGCCGTTGTTTTGGGCGATCGGACGCTGGTGTGGGCACAACGCCAAGCGTGGGTTGGTGACGGCCGGCGGCGCGATCGTCATCGCAGCACTATGGCTATGGTTTTATGACACCCAGGTGTTCAACGGGCCGCATGCAAGCGACTGGTACCTGTTTGACCGGCTGTTCATCAGCTTCTTTATCTATGGGATCTTTGGCATGCTCGCTTGGCAATACCGCGACCGCTTTAACCGCGCCATCATGACTTGGTGGCCGGCGATCGCTATCGTTTTCGTCGCGACTTTCTGGTGGACCAACCACGAATTGTTCAGCTACGGCTTCCCGGTGCAACTCGGCAACGCGCCGTATTACAAGCCTTCGATGACCCTTTATGATCTCGCGGCGATCGGCTTGTTCTCAGCGTTGTGTCTGTATCAGGTCAAGGCCCAGCGCCCGTTCACCAAGTTCGTCCACAAGTTTGCCGATTTTGCTTACAAAGCATATCTCTCCAATGTGTTTTGGTCCCAGTGCCTGTGGCTGGCATTCGGCAAAAGCCTTGCGACCAGCAACCCCTGGGCCGGGATCCTGGTCGTCTACGTGCTGACTTGGAGCCTGTCGTTTGCTTCCGCATTCGGCCTGCACGCCGTGTGGGTCCGTGTCAAACCAATGATTTTCAATTCTAAAATGAAAGCCGTCGATCCGACCACAAATGATGATTTGGCTGAGTGATGGGCTGACGGATCCTAACGGGCATTCGGAGGTCAACTGATGAAAACAAGCAAAATCGTGCCACTTGCCGCTGCTACGGCCTTATTGGCGGCATACCACCAACCGCTCGGCCGACGCAACTAGGCTACCTCAAGCTCTGGACCCCGATTTTTCGAGCCCGCCTGACGCAACTGTTGGATTAGCGCGGATCAACGCCAGTTTTCCGTAAGGTTTCTCAGAGACGAGAAGCCTTTTTTCATTGTGAATTTTGGTTAAGCTTGCCTGGGTCTGCGTTGACATCAATGCCTTGTGCCTTATACTGATGGTAGTTTGCAACCATAAGGAGGAGCGTTTATGTCACGAGCTTTGATCGTCGTCACCAACCACGCCCATTTTGACGGCACCGACCGCGCGACCGGCGTCTGGTTTTCAGAAGTCGCCCATTTTCACGATGTGATGAATCAAAACGGCGTCACGGTCGATTACGTTTCCCCAGAAGGCGGGTTCGTGCCGCTGGATCCGGCGTCGCTGGCGGAAGCCCAGCTTGATGCCCTCAGCTGGCAGTATTACGGCGACGCCAGCTACCGGCAAAAATATCTGGCCAAGTCGTTTACCCCGATTCAAGTCGATCCCACCGTTTATGATCTGATCTATTTTGCCGGCGGCCATGGCGCGATGTGGGATTTCCCCAACAACCAAAGTCTGGGCAATATCGCCAATGCCATCGCCCAGCAAGGCGGCATCGTCGCGGCGGTCGGCCAAGGCATCGTCGGGCTCCTGGCGATGGGCGATTATGTCCAAGGCAAGCGCTTGACTGGTGACCTCTATGAAGAAGAACCCCTCAAAGGCGCCGGGGCACAATTTGTTCCAGATGAGCAAGTCGTCGTATCAGGTCGCTTGATCACCGGCCAAGACGCGCAATCCGCGCACCAAATCGGCATCGAAGCCGTCAAGCTTCTACAAGACGTCTGAACACTCGGCCATCACGGTCGAGTTTTTTTGATTAGCGACAGTCTTTTGGCAACATTGAACATCCATTCTTCATGGCTTATACTGGATACAACTTACAAAATATAAGGAGGCAATTTATGTCTAGAGCTTTGATCGTGGTCACCAACCACGCCCGCTTCGATGGCCGCAACCGGGCAACCGGCCTGTGGTTGTCTGAAGCCACCCATTTTCACGACGTCATGAGCCAAAACGGCATCGCCGTCGATTACGTTTCCCCCGCCGGCGGCTTCGTCCCGCTGGATCCAGGATCGTTAGCTGAAGGGCAAATGGATGCGCTGAACTGGTCGTATTATGGCGACAGCAGCTACCGGCAAAAATACCTCGCCAACTCCCTGGCGCCCAACCAAGTCGACCCTGCCGCCTATGATCTGATTTATTTTGCCGGCGGCCACGGCGTGATGTGGGACTTCCCGCACAACGCGGCCTTGGGCACGCTTGCCTTGACGATCTATCAACAAGGCGGCATCGTCTCTGCCGTTTGCCACGGCGTCGTCGGCTTGCTGACGATGAGCGACTTCATCAAGGACAAGCACCTCACCGGCTTCACCAACGAAGAAGAACGTCTCAATCAGCTGACCGACGCGGTGCCGTTTTTGACTGAAGACGCGTTGAAAAAGGCCGGCGCAGACTTCAGCGAAGCGAAGGCTTACACAGAACACGTCATCATCGACAAGCGCTTGATCACCGGCCAGAATCCGCAATCCGCACATCAAGTCGGTGTTGAGGCCGTTCGTTTACTCCAGGGGGCATAAAATTTTGGCAAACTTCAATCAATCACTCACATTCAAATCCGGCGTCACTATCGCCAACCGGTTGGTCATGTCACCAATGACGACGCAGCAAAGCTTCTATAACGGCACCGTCACCCGCGATGAGATCAAGTATTATGCCGATCGGGCTCGCGGCCTCGGCGCCATCATCACCGGCGCCGCCAACGTGCAAGACAGCGGCAAAGGCTGGCCCGGCGAGTTATCGATCGCCAACGACCAGATGTTACCAGAGCTGCACGCCTTGGCCACGAGCATTCAGGCTCAAGGTGCCAAGGCCTTCGTCCAGATTTTTCACGCCGGGCGCATGACCAACAGTGCAACGCTGGGCGGCGTGCAACCAGTTTCCGCTTCGGCGGTGGCTGCTGAGCGTCCCGGCGCCGAGACACCACGCGAAATGACGGTTGATGAAATCCACGAGACGATCAAGGCCTTCGGCGACGCCACCCGCCGCGCGATCGAAGCCGGGTTTGACGGGGTCGAACTCCACGGCGCCAACACCTACTTGATCCAGCAGTTCTTCTCTCCGCATTCCAACCGCCGCACCGACGACTACGGTGGCAGCCGCGAAAACCGCTACCGGTTCATCGCAGAATTGTTGCAAAGCGTTTTTGCCGCCGTCGACACTTACGCAGATCATCCATTTGTCGTCGGCTATCGCGTTTCCCCAGAGGAGTTCGAAACCCCTGGAATCCGGTTCGACGACACCTTATGGTTGCTGGCACAACTCCGCGACTCACGGCTCGACTACTTACACCTCTCCTTGAACGCATACGACCGCGTTGCCCGCGATCCTAAACATAACGCCAAGCCGATGCTGGCTTACGTACACGACGCGTTGCAAAACAAGCTCCCGCTGATCGGCGTCGGCGGTGTCCGCACCCGCAAAGACGTCGAAGCGGTGCTCGAAGACGCTGAAGTCGTCGCCGTCGGCCAACAACTCCTCTTCGACCCCACCTGGGCAACCAAATTGTTGCAAGGTGCAGACGACGCCTTCTTATCCGTCCCCTTCGCCAAAGCCGTCGACTTCACGCCGTTGAATACGCCGTTGCATAACTTTTTAGCGGCGAGATACTAAACCAGAGCGAAGTGGCGCGCTTTTAGCGGGTCGGGTAGCCTAGCCATCATGATTGGGGCGTACTTTGCCCCGAACATGATGGCGTAGCTAGCCGCACCCGCGTTGCGCCACGTAGCTCGACGAAACCAGAGCGAAGCAAAGCGGGCTTAGCTGGGAGTTTAAGACAGGTTGGGCTTGGTGCGGCAAAGCCGTGCCATGACCGACATGACTTAAACAGCCCAGCGTTGCTTTGCGCAGCTCGCCGAAGAAACCAGAGCGAAGCAAGCCGATTTTAGGCATGTGCATAAGGCGGCTTGGGTGCGTGCCGGCAACGCCGGTGCGTGACCGAGACGACTTATGCGCGATGCCGTTGGCTTGCGTAGCTCGACGAAGAAACCAGAGCGAAGCAAGCTGATTTTAGGCATGTGCATAAGGCGGCTTGGGTGCGTGCCGGCAGCGCCGGTGCGTGACCGAGACGACTTATGCACGATGCCGTTGGCTTGCGCAGCTCGACGAAGAAACCAGAGCGAAGCAAGCTGATTTTAGGCATGTGCATAAGGCGGCTTGGGTGCGTGCCGGCAGCGCCGGTGCGTGACCGAGACGACTTATGCGCGATGCCGTTGGCTTGCGTAGCTCGACGAAACCAGAGCGAAGTGGCGCGCTTTTAGCGGGTCGGGTAGCCTAGCCATCATGATTGGGGCGTACTTTGCCCCGAACATGATGGCGTAGCTAGCCGCACCCGCGTTGCGCCACGTAGCTCGACGAAGAAACCAGAGCGAAGCAAAGCGGGCTTAGCTGGGAGTTTAAGACAGGTTGGGCTTGGTGCGGCAAAGCCGTGCCATGACCGACATGACTTAAACAGCCCAGCGTTGCTTTGCGTAGCTCGCCGAAGCAAGCGTAAAACTTGCGCCATCAAAAAACTTGCGCTAACATTAATTTATCTATAAGCGTCACGGATCCTTAGTCCTTACTAGGCCTAAATTCGTGACGCTTTTTTTGTTGCATCTGATCAAAATGCAATTGATACTATGAGTATCATGATCGATAACCTGAGGTCGTTGGGAGGTCATTTCATGTTTTCAATTATCATGCAACATACGCACCACAAAGCCCGCATCGCGTTTTTCCTGGCGCCTTGCATCATGCTTGGCGAAGTCTTGTGTGACCTGCAACAGCCGACCTTGATGTCGCAGATCATCGATGTCGGACTGGCAAAAGGCGACGGCCGTTACGTCTTGACGCACGCGGCGTTGATGCTGATGTTTGCGCTGTTGGGTCTGGCTTGCGGGGCCAGTTGTGGGGCGCTGGGCAGTTTTGCCTCACTTAAAATGGGCGAATCCCTGCGTAGTGAGATGCTCGACATTGCCTTGCTGTCGCGCGATCCTGAAGGTCTGCCGCCGGCGACCTTGATCACCCGGATCACTAACGACGTCACTCAGATGCAAAACCTGGTGATGATGGTGACGCGTGGCATGGTGCGCTCGCCGCTCTTGTTGATCGGTGGGGTCGTCATGTCTGTCATTATCTGTCCGAATCTCGCGCCAATTTTATTTGTCATCATGCCGATCCTGGTGGTTTTCCTGCTGGTCGTCGTGCGCCGATCGATCCCCAAATACACCACCATGCAACAGGCGGTCGATCGTGTTAACCGCAGCATGCGTGAGAACCTTCAAGGCGCTAAAACGATCAAGTCTTACGTCTTGGAAGACCACCAGCTGACCCAGTTCAACGGCGATAACCAACACCTACAAACCACCAGCCAAGACGCCGCGATGGCGACGGTCATGCTGGCGCCGGTCATCCAGTTTCTGTTGAACCTCGGCGTCGTTATCGCCTTGGGTTACGGTGGCGACCTCGCCATCGCCGGCAGCATCTCCAACGGCCAGATCATCGCCTTCGTTAATTACATGATCCAGATCACGACCGCGATGATCCAAACCGTCAATATCATCACGGCCTTTTCCCGTGCGATCACCAGCGCCACGCGGGTCCAGGCCGTGCTCGACGAAGCGGCACCGGAGCCGGCCGCAACCGCCGCGGCGCCGCAAGACGCCAGTGTGGTTTTTGAAGACGTCAGCTTCGGTTTCGACGAGAGCCTCCCGATCCTCACCCATATCAGCTTCACCGTCCCTGCCGGCACCACGCTGGGTATCGTCGGCCCCACAGGTGCAGGCAAAAGTGCTTTGATCAACCTGCTCACGCGCACCTATGACGGCTATTCCGGAACCATCCGCATTGGCGGCGTCGACATCCAGAAGTTATCTTTGAACACCGTGCACGATCATATCGCCGTCGCGTTCCAAGACGCCGTGCTGTTTTCCGGCACCATCGCCAGCAACCTGCGCTACGGCGCCCCGCAAGCGCCAGTCGCGGCGTTGCAAAAAGCCAGCGACATCGCGGCGGCCAGCGAGTTCATTACCCCACTGGCGGCAGGCTTTGATGCCCCTGTCGAACAGCGCGGCAAAAACTTCTCCGGCGGCCAACGCCAGCGGTTGAATCTCGCGCGGGCGTTCGTGCCTGACGCGGATATCGTCGTGCTCGACGACGCCACCAGCGCCGTCGACCAAGAGACCAACGCCGAGATCCGCAACCGCTTGGCCAAAGCCCGCCAGCACCAGACGACCTTGATCATCTCCCAGCGCGTGTCTAACGTGATGGCTTGCGATCAGATCATCGTCTTGCAGGCCGGCCAGATCACTGCCACCGGCACCCACGATCAGCTGCTGGCCAACTCGCCATTTTACAAACAACTCGTGACCGCACAGCTTGGAGGTGGCCGTTATGCAACTGAATAGACCACACCGCAACATTCACCGGGAAAAAGTGGCCGTGGGCGACTGGCAAACCACCGTCAAGCGCCTGTGGCACTACCTGGCGGCCATCCGCATGCGGCTGGTGATCGTGTTCTTGTTGACGCTGGTCACCACGGTCGTCACGATCGTCGGCACGCGAATCAACGGGATCGTGATCGACCGCTACATCGGCCACGACCTGCTTCACACCTTGATCGTCGTGTGTGTTGCCATGGCCGTCGTGTACCTGATCGCCAGCGTGTGCATCTATTTTCAAAACGCGATCATGATCGCCGTGGCCCAAACCACTTCCGCGGCGATCCGCCACGACGTTTTCGCCAACTTGCAGCGGCTGCCAATGCGCTATTTTGACACCCACGACAACGGCGACGTCATGAGTCGGCTGACCAACGACGTCGACAACATCAACACCGCGTTGATGCAGACCTTCGTGCAGCTGTTTACCGGTATCATCAGCATCATCGGCATGGGCGCGGCAATGCTGTGGCTGTCCCCGATCCTGTTTGCCATCACCTTGCTGGCGACGGTCGCCACCTATTTGTTCTCCCGCGGCATTGCCAAGCTGACACAAAAGGCCTTCATGACCCAGCAAACCGCGCTGGGTAGCCTCAACACCCAGATCGAAGAATCGGTTTCCGGCAAGCAGGTCGTTCAGCTGTTCGATCATCACGACGCTACCATGGCGACCTTTGACGCGACCAACCGCGACTACACCCAAGCGGCCTTCCGCGCCCAGGCGTTATCAAGCATCATCGGTCCCTTCAACAACATGACCAACAACGTCGCGTACCTGTTGATCACGGCAGTCGGTGCCGTGTCGATCCTCAGCCACCACGGCGGCATCACGGTCGGCGTGATTTTCACGTTCTTGATCTACCTGCGCAACTTCACCGGCCCGATCAACAACTTGCTGGATTTGATCAACACACTGCAGCTGTCGCTGGTTTCTGCTCAGCGGGTCTTCGCTTTGATCGACGAAACGCCGGAACAAGACGCCGCTACTGCGGTCGCTGTCACGTCGACTCGCGGACTCGTGCAGTTCGATCACGTCAGTTTCGCCTATGACGCAAGCCGCCCGATCTTACACGACATCAACCTGGTTGCCCATCCCGGCGAAGTCGTCGCCTTGGTCGGACCGACCGGTGCCGGCAAGACGACGATCATGAACCTGTTGACCAACCTTTACCCGCTGGAATCCGGGCGCGTGCTGCTGGACGGCGTCGATGTCACTTCTATCAAACGCGCGGCGTTGCGGCGGCTGATCACGGTCGTCCAACAGGAATCGTATCTTTTTAGCCTGTCGATCAAAGAAAACATCCGTCTCGGCCGCCCGGAAGCATCTGATGCTGACGTTATCGCCGCCGCCAAGGCCGCCAATGCAGACACCTTCATCACCCAACTGCCAGACGGTTACAACACGCAACTAGTCGAAAACGCCAACACCCTGTCGCAAGGCCAGCGCCAATTGCTCAGCATCGCGCGGGCCTTCATCACCCAGGCCCCGATCCTGGTGCTTGACGAAGCCACCGCAGCGATCGACTCCAACACGGAACAACACGTGCAAGAAGCGATGAGCCGGCTCATGCAAGGGAAAACCAGCTTCGTCATCGCCCATCGGCTCGCCACCATCCAGGCTGCAGACTTGATTTTAGTCATCAACGACGGACAAGTCGTCGAACGTGGCACCCACGCCAGCTTATTGGCCCAAAACGGCCTGTATGCGAAGCTGTACAACAGCCAATTTGATCTCAACGCCTGAGCACTACCTCGTAAAATCTCTGAAGAAGTTTACTGAGAATTTATCAGCCAGCTTGGGTGCGTGACCGAGATGACTTAGCCGCAATCGCGACCGTCGCTAACAGACCAGGTTAGGGTCGAGACTGACCAGATCGATCGGCTTCTTTGAGTGCTTGCCGCCACCGGCCACTTAAATAACCACTCATTGCAAACAGCTTATTTGAGCTGGCCTGAAATAGCAAAGTCGTGGTCCGATTTCGTCCCGTGACTTTGTCGTGCCATCATGCTACCAATCATCAACGTTGAACGAAAAGCGACAGCGTATTTAAATAACGGAATATTCTTACGATTTTATGATGGCAACTACGCACAAGTGGAATCTGTTATGTCGTTTGTTCCCGCCACATCAACAAGGTTCAACCTGCTTTCTGAAATTATCCTCACCCTCTAGCCACCACTAAAAGTAACACGGTCCAATTCACAGCTGATAACCCTTGCCACGCTTGGATTTTGTCACGATTTATTTTTGCAAAAATAAGGATCGATTCATGTTGACGCTAGAACGCAACGCGTGTTATTGTCGGAATATTAGTGGTTTTAACCGCTGATATGGGGGAACTAAATATCATGACGCTTACCTTCTTCGGTCAGCCCCAGTATTCTGGGAAGCTGGCTTCTGACGTTGTCGGTTATGAACTGCTGATCAGACAACGTGTCGGTAACCATTGGCTACTACCGACCGATTTGACGGCTTTGCCGCCGGCACCATTCGAGCGCTTGCTCAGAGAAGCGATCTCAAGCCTGCCAACAATGCCAGCGCATATTTCACTTAACTTAGAGCGTCGCCACTTCGTTGATCCGCGCTTTCTCGAAATGATCTTGCATGTCCAAGCAGACACGACCGCTCGCTTGACCGTCGAGCTGACGGAACGCAACGATACGACCGTGAAAAACCAAGAGATCATTGCCACCGCCCGCCGGTATTTTGAGGCCGGTATCGATTTGTGTATCGATGATATCGGGCTGGGTGACAACTTGCCGGGATTCGTCGAGGCGCTATCGCCTTACGTCTCGAGCTACAAGTTTAACCTACAAAATCTCCGGCAGTTGATGCCCGATTGTGACATCGACGAGCGCTTCTCATTTTGGTACCAGCACGCCCAAGCGCGCCACAAACAATTCCTTGTCGCTGGGATCGAGTCGCTCGATGAAATCACGAAACTGCGTAAACTCAAGGCTTGTGACATCGTTCAAGGCTACTACTTCGGGATTCCGGTACCACTTAGCACCTCTGAGGACTAAAAAAACCAAGCGCGATCACGCTTGGTTTTTTTGCTACTTAGAATTCTTCATAAACCGCCGGGTCTTGGTTCTTGATGCGTCCGTCTGGCTTGGTGAGCCCATCGATGGCCGCCATGTCTGCCGCGCTGAGGGTGAAGTCAAACACGTCAAAGTTCTCCGCTTGGCGGCTAGGCTTAGCCGACTTGGGAATGGCCAGGTTGCCGTGCTGCAGATCCCACCGCAAGACGACTTGGCCGACAGACTTATGATGCGCGTCTGCGATCTGTTTCAACAGCGGCTCTTGCAAAAGCGTCGTGCCACGACCCAGCGGGCTCCAGGCCCCGGTGATGATCCCGCGTTCTTGGTTGGCTTGGCGTTGGGCCGCCTGATTGAAGTAAGGATGCAACTCGATTTGATTCAGCGCCGGCGTCACGCCGGTTTCTTTGATCAGCCGATCCAAGTATTCCGGCAAGAAGTTGCAGACCCCGATGCTGCGCACCAGCCCGAAGCGTTGCGCATCGATCAATGCCTGCCAGGCTTCCACGTATTGATCCCGCTTAGGATTCGGCCAGTGCAACAGGTAGAGGTCAAAATAATCCAACCCGCTGCGATACAAGCTTTCTTGCAGCCGCTCAATCGCGTCTTGGCGATGATAATAGCGGCCCGGCAGCTTCGACACCACCGTCAGCTCACTGCGCGGCACGCTGGTCCGGCGGATGGCCTCCCCAACCGCACCTTCGTTTTCATAATTATACGCGGTGTCGAGCATGCGATAGCCGCGATCAAGCGCCGACACCATCGCGGTGACACCGGCGGCACCGTTGAGTTTATAAGTCCCAAATCCCAGCTGCGGCACGAGGTTGCCGTCATTCAAGCGATACGTTTGCATATCCAAAGACTCCCTTCACGTCTGGTCTTACTACGCAAAGCTTAAGCTAGCCGCTTGGGGATGTCAACGTTTGTGAAAGCGGGTCCAGACTATGGCGATTTGTCCCTGGTTCAGCGTCAAAAAGCGTGAGATATCAAGATTTTCACGGAAAATGGAACAAATCTACAGATTTCTGGAACGAGTTCTTTTAACGTGAACATTTTTTCAGAAAACGTCTCTCACGGAATGCTACAATAGTTTCCAAATAAGGAGTGTACGTGATGGAAAATGAAGTAAAGTTCGCCAAGCACATGGCTTTGATCGGGCGGCTGGGGTCGCTGTTGTCGATTGCCATGTATGTGTCGTATGTCCCGCAAATCATGAACAACCTGGCTGGTGCCAAGGGCAATCCCTTGCAGCCGCTGGTTGCCGCCATCAACTCGGCGCTGTGGTGTGCTTATGCTTTGATGCACAAGAAAACCGACTGGCCGATCCTCATCGCCAACGCCCCTGGCATTGTGTTCGGGCTGGTGGCATTTTTAACCGCAATCTAAACTCGCAAACACCGGCGCCACCCGATCTGCAACTTGATCGGGTGGCGCCGGTGTTTTTGGCCTGCTGCAAGTCGCCTTGTACGAAGGTTGAGCGCCGTGATATAATGTTCATGAATTCCACATCTGGTTTTGAAAACCAGAAGAAAGGTATATTCCTATGACGACAATCAAACTCGTGACCGATTCTTCAGTGCAATTGACCGACGCAGAAATCGCCAAATACCACATTCACGTCATCCCCTTAACCGTGATGATCGACAACACCATCTATATCGACGGCGAAACCATCAGCCGCACTGAATTCATGACCAAGATGGCCGCCGCGAAGACCCTGCCCAAAACCTCGCAACCGCCGATCGGCCGCTTCCTCGAAACCTACAACGCGCTGACCGCTGATGGCAGCGAGGTCTTGTCGGTCCACATGCTAGCCGGGCTTTCCGGCACGGTGAACGCCGCGCACCAAGCCGCAGAGATGGCTGATGGCCAGGTGACGGTCATCGACTCCGATTTTCTGGATCGCGCTTTGAGCTTCCAGCTCATTGAAGCCGCCAAAATGATCGCCGACGGTGCCGCAATGCCTGAGATCTTGGCAAAGATGGCCTTAGTGCGGGCGCGCACCAAAGTGATGCTCGCCGTCGACAACCTCGACAACCTGGTCAAAGGCGGCCGGCTCAGCCGCGCAGCCGGCGCGCTGGGGTCGTTGCTCAACATCAAGGTCATTTTAGAAGTCGCCAACGGGCAGTTAAGCGTCTTGCAAAAAGGCCGCGGTAAAAAAACCATCCACCGCTTTACAGACGGCCTGCTCGCCCAACTGACGCAAACCGAGCACCTCGAAGCCGTCGGGATTTCCTTTGCCGGCAGCGACACCTATCCGCAGACGCTGGCGACTAAGCTGCGCGCGGCCATCCCTAACCTGCCGGTCGTTGTGCGGCCGACCTCGCCGGTGATCGCCACCCACACCGGTGAAGGCGCGTTTGCCGTGATGTATTACACCCATTGATCGCGCTTTTCTTTCAGTGGTGAACGCGCTATCATTGAGGATAATCATTCTCTGGAGGTAACGTAATGCCTGCAATTTTTGAGTTACAAGCTGTCGGGTTCACCACTGACGATCAGCCGCTGCTCACAGACATCAACTTGACGGTAGCGCCTGGTGAATTTGTCACGATCGCCGGGCCTTCTGGTGCCGGCAAGAGCACCTTGTTGCGCCTGCTGGCAACGCTGTTGACCCCGACCAGCGGCACCATCATCTATAACGGCCAACCACAAGCCGACTACGACAAGATCACTTACCGGCGCGAGGTCTCGTATTGTTTTCAACAGCCCAGCCTTTTCGGTGAAACCGTGGCGGATAACCTCAGCTTTCCGTTCACGATCCGCAAGCAAGCCTTCGATCAGCAACAGGCCGAAGCGGCGCTTGCCAGCGTCGACCTGCCGGAAGCGATGTTGAGCAAGCCGATCACCAGCCTTTCCGGCGGGGAAAAACAGCGCGTCGCCTTGATCCGCAACCTCTTATTTCCGCCACGAGTGCTGTTGTTAGACGAGGTCACCACCGGGCTGGACGCCGCCACCAAAGGCATCGTCCACCGGCTGATCGAAGCCCTTAACGCCAAAAAAATGACCATCATCGCCGTCACCCATGACGACGCGGAAATCGCCGCCGCCCATCGCCTCATCCAGGTCGTCGGCGGCAGATTGGAGGTGGCATCATGACCAATCATCTGATCGTTACGCCCACCGCGCTAGGCTTTGCGGTGTTGCTGGTCGCCATCGCGCTGGTCATCAACTTCAAAGAAAAAATCGGCTTAGGCAAAGACTTGCTGATTGGCGTCATCCGCGCCGTCATCCAGCTGACAGTCGTCGGTTATGTGCTGACTTACATCATCAAGGTCGATCGCGTCTGGCTGACATTGTTGATGGTCGCCATCATCATCTTCAATGCGGCTTGGAACGCCCGCGGCCGCGCCAACGGCATCCCCCACGCCTTCATCATCAGCCTGGTTGCCCTCACGGTGGCAACCGTGGCGACGCTGGGGTTGCTGGTGCTCGCCCATGCGATCGCCTTGGTGCCCAGCCAGGTGGTGCCGGTCACGGGGATGATCGCCTCCAACGTCATGGTTGCCATCGGGTTGTGCTACCGCAACCTGAACAGCAGCTTCCATGACCAGCGGCAGTCGGTCTTGGAGATGCTCGCGCTCGGGGCCAACCTGAAGCAAGCTTCCATCGCCATCGTCCGCAACGCCATCCGCACCGGCATGGCCCCGACCATCGACTCCGCCAAAACCGTGGGGTTGGTCAGCCTGCCGGGGATGATGTCCGGACTGATTTTTGCCGGCGTCGACCCGACCAAAGCCATCATGTACCAGATCATGGTGACGTTCATGTTAATGGGATCGACCAGCTTGGGCAGCGTGATCGCCTGCTACGCGGCATATCCGCAATTTTATAACGCTGACATGCAGTTGCAGACGCCTAAGACAAAGTGATTTTATTGCAAACCACAAACACCGGTACCGCCCTCTCGTAGGGGGCGGTACCGGTGTTTGTGTGTCCAGCGTTGTTTTTATTCATATAAGCGCAGGTGGATCTGGCGATAACCGCGCGCACTGATCAGACTGATGATGACGCTGACGACCAGCACCGCGAGATCAAAGCCCCAAAACTGCCACTTGGCCCCTAACATCGTGATACCAAACGCGATCGGCACCCCGGCAAAAATCGGCGCCATCGTATTCCAGGCCGCGGCGTTGCGGTTGGGATCAAAAACCGTCGCAAACGGCAGCCGGTCGCCGACCAGGCCGCGGCCAAAGATCAACGTCGCCGCGTACAACAGCGCCGTGACCGCCGGCAAGATCAACACCCCGCGCCAACCCACAGCCACAATCCCCAACAAACCGAAGCCCAAGGCAAAAGGCGCGATCATCCGCGCAAACATCGCGGCCACGACCGCCTTGATCAGCGCCCCGTGAGCCGTAAACGGCACATACGAGAAGATCCGCATGGCCTCGGGGTGGCTGGCAAAGCGCAGGTTGATGACTGCCACCGGAATCGCCAGCAAGACAAACGTTGCGGCGTAAGGCACGTATTTGAGCACCGCCCGCCAGTTTTGATCAGGACCGATCCCGAGGTTGAAGGCAAAGATGACGGGGATGACCAAGGCATACGCAAACTGCGGATACACCCGCAGCTTAAACTCCCGCTCTTGGCGCAGCATCTGCCAGCCCAGCGTGAAATAGCCGGCAGACCCGGCCTCGCGCGCAAACACACGGGCACACAAGCGGTAATACCAGCCCAGGTGCCGCGTCTGGCTGTTGGCCACGTCGAGTTTGGCCAGATACTGTTCAAACCGCGCCGCATGCCGGACGTAAAACCAACCCATCAATACACAGCTCGCCACTGCCAATCCTGCCGCAACGCCTGCCAAGACGCCGGGTTGAATCATCAACAGCGGCAGCCCGGCGAACCACGTCGGCGGCAGTAGCAACATCAACGGCGTCAGCACGGCTTTTTGTCCGTACACCAAGGTGCCGCCGAGACGGGGCAAGAGCTGACTGGCCAAATAGGCGCCAACGATCATGATGATCTGGATCAGGTTCAACAGATTTTTCAACCGCTCGCCGTCAAAAAAACGCAACACCAATAGGTAAACCAGCAACGCCAACACCAACGTAAAGCCTGCCACCAGCAACTCTGCGACCAGCGTCAACAAGGTCGCAAGCGGCCCGTAGCGCATGGCGGTGGGCACCAGCACCGGTGCCCCGAGCGTCAAGGTGTTTAACAGCAGATACCAGCCCACCACAAACAGCCGCGCGGCGTTCAGCGTCGCCGCCGTCACGCCGCGGGCCAAGAAGACGTTGCGGTCTTTGGGGTCGAGCATCAACGCAGAATAGCCGGTCAGCATCGTCAAAAAAACGATCAGCATCAGCGTCGCAAAAAACGTGCTAAACGCATACACCGGCGGCAGCGGGATGGCGACGATCAGCGCTAAAAACACCCCAATCACCAAATTCCACAACAAGCCGTTGCGCAACGGATGGGCGCTGGGCTTATTCGTCAAGCCGGCCAGCCCGACGCTCGGACTGCGGTTGGTCAACAAGAACTTGGTTTGCACGATCAAGGTAAACTGCCGCGCGTCGACACCAATGTGACTGAGCCCGCGCCCGGCTGTCGCGATGCCCTTTTGCCAGTCAATCGTCATTGTGCTCACCGCCCATCACGATATCCACGAACGCGCGGGCTTTGGCGCCGTGTTCGTGGAAGCCGGTCATCTCGTTGAACAGTTGTTGCAGGCTGGCATCGGTGTCTTGCGCCAATTCGCTGAACGGCCCGTCTGCCACCACGCGCCCGCCATCGAGCAACAAGATCCGATCAGACAATTTTTGAACGACATCCATGATGTGGCTGGAATAAAAAATCGTTTTGCCGCGGTCCCGCAGCGTCTGCAAGATCTCTTCGATCACCAAGACCGCGTTGGCATCCAGCCCGTTCAGCGGTTCATCCCAAAACAATATATCCGGATCGTGCAGCAAGCTTGCCGTAATCAACACCAGCTGGCGCATCCCCTTGGAATAGCCGGCAATCCGCCGGTCGATCGCCGCTTCCAACCCCAAGATCGTCAGCAGTTGCACCGCCTTGTCCTCGGCTTCGCCCGCCGGCATCTCGTAAAGTTGGCCGATCATCGTGAGATATTCCCGCGCCGTCAGCGCTTCAAACAAGTCGGCTCCTTCCGGCACATACCCGATCCGCCGCTTATAGGCCGAATCCTCCGGCCGCACCGGCGTCCCAAACAGCCGGATCTCGCCGGCCGTTGGCGTCATCAAGCCCAAGATCAGCTTCACCGTTGTACTTTTGCCTGCACCATTGGGCCCGATGTACCCCACGATCGTGCCTGGTGCCACGGCGAAGCTGACGCCTTGCAACACCTGCTTGTTCCCAAAGTGCTTGGCAACGTCGATCAATTCGATCGCCGAATCTCCCATGCTCCCCACCTCCATTGTTGGCTTCAGTATGTCATCGCTGAAAGCGCTTGTCTAGATAATTATCCGAGGGCTAAAATCAGCGTCCCTGTCGTCTGACCACGATTCTGGTCACGCGATGGAAACGCTGATTTTTCTTTGTCAAAATTCGTCTTTCACGATTTTGATTTGCTCCCGTTCATACAGATACATGGCAGCACAAAACAGGATCGCAAATCCGCAACTGCATAACAGGCGCTTGCCATCAAACAATGCCGCAACGAGTGGCTGTTGATTGATGCTGAACAGCGAGTTGACCAGATGGTAGCTCACCGCCAGCACCGGCATCATGAGTAGCCACTTACGCCGCACTCGCCGTTGTGCCTGCGGATAGGCTGCGGCCGTCACTTCGCGGCGGTCGCCCCCGGCTTTGTGAACCGCCAAGCTGATCGTTAAAGCGATGATCCATAGCGGTCCCAGCAACTGCAAGATCAGCTCGATTGCATACGCGTTCTCATAATCATGGATAGGCAGCATGATCCCGGCGATCGCCATGACGAACTCAAAGGCAACGATTCCCAGCACCGCGTTGATCGATGCTCGCCCGATCAACGCCATGCGTTGCTCATCCAACACCCCTTGCACCCCGAACAAATGTGCGATCAATTTATTTTGCCACCGCTTCATCGTTTGACTCCTCCTGCCAAAATAATGTGTTCAGATCCGTTCCTAGCGCCCACGCCAACTTGAGACAGAGATCTAAGGAAGGATTGTATTTGTCGTTTTCGATCAAATTGATCGTCTGCCGGGCCACCCCGATTTTCTCGGCCAGCGCCAGTTGTGACAGCTTCTGCGCGCGACGATATTCGCGAACACGATTCATGGCTTTCCCTCCCAGCAAAATGTCATCTTTATATGACATCTAAAGTATATTCGCTCGTTTTGGTTCTGTCAATTATAATGTACTTTTCCCGACAAAAAAAGAAGCCGCAATGGCTTCCTTAGATATCCAAGACCAGGTTATACCAGTCTTCCCCGGCGTGTGTCGAGGCAGACAGGCCTTCGTTGACATACCCGTTGGCTTCATAAAAAGCCACCAAGCGCTGCAGGCAGGTTAAGGTGATGCCGCGGCGGTGCTGGGCGGCGGCGACGCGGCGCAACTCAGTCAACAATTGGCTGCCGATGCCACGGCCTTGGGCGCTCGGGGCGACCGCCAGGCTCAGTACCGCCAGATAAGGCGCGGTCGGTGAGTTAGGCTTTGCGGTGGCAAAAAGATCGTCGCTTAGATAGCGCGCAGCGATCGTCGGCCCGACGATATACCCTTGCACCTGGGCGTCTTCGATTGCCACGACGAAGGTTTCTGGATACTGGTTAATGCGCGCGGCCATGCTGGCTTCGGTGGCGGCTTCGTCAGGCGTGAAGCCGGCGTTTTCGATCGTCATGATCGCCGGCAAGTCGCTTGATTGGGCAGAACGGAATTGGATGGGCATGTGGACACTTCCTTATCGATGATCCATCCAGCATAGCACTACGGGTTTTGCACCGCCACCCCGATCAGGCCGGGGCCGGTGTGGACGCCGATGGCAGGCGACACCGAGCCGGTATAAGTCACCTGGCGGCCGGTAGCTTCGATCATGGTCGTGACCGTGTGCAACAGTGTCGGGTTGGCCCCGTGGGCAACGGCGATCGTCGCGTCGGGTGCTGCGACGTCTAACGCCAAGCTCACCAATTTCTTGACCGCCTTGTTCTCTGAGCGCACCTTGGCAACGGATTGCACCTCGCCTTGGTCGTCGACGCTCAACAACGGCTTGATCTGCAAAGCCGTGCCTACCACCGACGCCACTTTGCCGATCCGCCCGCCGGCTTGCAGGTAATGCAACGTCGGCACGTACAAGAAGACGTGGCTTTTGGCGATCGATGTCTGGACCTTGGCGATCACGTCAACAAAATCCTCACCGGCATCGATCAGGCGCAACGCGTATGCGGCAAGCAACCCGCTGCCCAAACTGGCGCTTTTGGAATCCAGTACCATCACCGCGCCTTCTGGGAATTCGCTGGCGGCCAGCCGGAAGCCTTGGTACGTCGCGGACAAGGCGCCGGAAATCGTGAGGCCCAAGACCTTGGTGTAGCCGGCGGCAAAAAATTCCTGTAGCGTCGTCGCCACGATCTCCGGTGCCGGGCTGGCGGTTTGCGGCAAGTTATCCGGTGCCAGCCGCGCATAGAATTCATCCGGCGTCAGCGTGACGCCATCGAGATAATCTTGGCCGTTTTGCCGCACATTCAGCGGCACCACCGCCACGTTGTCGTGGCTTGCCACCAACGCCGCCGGCAAATCGGTTCCAGAATCGACGATCAAAGCAATTTTGTCAGTCATGACACCCTCCTGAAAGATGATTAAGAAGAGCATACTCATTTTTGAGGAATTTGTAAATGCCATTAACCAATATCTTTCACAAGAGATTACCCAGCAAATCGTTGACAGCGCTTACACTATCCGAGACAATGAAACTAATTCAAAAAGGAGTGGTGATGATGGCTAAGATACTAGCCGTAAACGCAGGAAGTTCGACCCTCAAGTGGAAGTTGTTTGAGATGCCCGAAGAAATCGAGCTGGCAGACGGTCTGATCGACCGGCTGGGCCAGCCGACGTCTTCGGTCAAGGTCAAATACGCCGGCCAAACCTTCCGCGACGCCCAACCCATTTTGGATTACCAAGAAGCCGTCGTGGCGATGATGACCCAGCTCAAAGACCTCGGGCTGGTCGCGCATCTCCACGAGATCCGCGGCATCGGCCACAGGGTCGTCGCCGGCGGAGAACAATATCACGAATCGGTCGTCATTACCGATGCCGTACTTCAAGATATCGAGACCCTCGGGGCCTTCGCGCCGCTGCACAACCCGGTGGAGGCTAAGTACATCGATATCTGCCGCCGCCTGATGCCTTGGGCGCTGGAAGTCGCGATTTTTGACACGGCCTTCCACCAAACCATGCCGGCGGAAAACTACCTCTACAGCATCCCCTATCAATACTATCAAGACTACGGCGCCCATGGGACGTCGGTGCGCTACATCACCCACCGCGCAGGCGAACTGCTGGGCAAAGCCGCCACTCGCCGGCTGATCGTCATGCACCTGGGGTCGGGCTCGAGCGTCACCATGGGCACGCGCAGCGGCGACATCGACGCGTCGCTACTGGCCTATCTCATGGATAAGCTCCAGCTGACCGACATCAACGAGATGATCGATATCTTGAATCACCACGCCGGTTTGTTGGGACTGTCGCAACGTTCCGCAGACCAGCGCGACCTGGAAGCCGCAGAAGCCGACGACCCGCAAGCCGCACTGGCGCTAGACATCTACGCCAACCGCGTCGCCAAATACGTGGGCAGTTACGCCACCGTCTTGAACGGCGTCGACGCTTTGATCTTCACCGGTGGTGTCGGGGAAAATGGGGCAGATATGCGCGCGCGAATCATGCAACACCTCACCTTCTTGGGCGCGACCATCGACCCGGAAAAAAACGCCAGCCGCGGCCAGGAAGTCGATCTGTCTGCCGAAGACGCCACGGTCGCCACCTGGGTCATCCCCACCAACGAAGAGCTGATGATCGTCCGCGACGTCTATGCGTTCGAAGCGTCGCGCTGAATAGTCGCGTTCCACAAAGCAACGCCAAGAGACACAAACAACGCTGCACCGCGATTCAACAAACGAATCGTGGTGCAGCGTTGCTTGCGTTATTGGCTAAACCCGCTTTATGTCACAGCCTGTTTATTGCAGCGCCATGAACGCCGATTGGGGCACGGCCTGGGCGGGTATGGCTTGGTAGCTGGTGACATACGCGCCTTTATTTTTGATCGCTAAGTATTTGCCTACAGCCAATCGCTTCATCCCCATGAAGCGAATCGGCCGCTTGTGGCCGTTGGCGTCAACGGCGGTTTGGCGGTAAATCGGCGTCCCGTGGTCGTCAACGCGTGCCGGGGTCGTGGTTTTAACATACACCGTGCCTGATTGCACCAGCGGATTCAGCGAATCGACGATGGCCGCAACGTCGGAATCGCTTTGCCGCGTCGCCAGCTTCGCGCCACCGATCAGTACCCCTGCCATGACCACCAACCCGAGCATAAATCCCAATAACTTTTTCATCATGATTCCTCCTCAACAAGATTCAGCATATCATCAATGAAAAAGCGCAACCTCTGACCCGCGGTCGAAATCAAACTCCGCCGTGAGACGGATTATTCCGGTAAGAACCCGTCGGCAAACGCCGCGATATCGTCTCCGGTCAGCGCCAACACGTCTTCGTGGCGCGCGGCCCCGGCTTCCAGCAGCGTCAACAGCTGGGTAAAGCCCACGGCAGTCAGCGGCACGCCGGCACCAGATGCGACTTTAAACCAATATTTCTGAATGGCCTGGTACACGATTCGATAATCCTGCGGTAACGCTTTGACGCGCGCCTGGAATGCCCGCCATTCGCGTTTTGAATCCATCACTCCCATGATTTTACCTCCCTAACCGCCGATGCACATCAGCGTTGAGCTGTTGGCGCCAGTGATCTCGCGTCGACACGATGCCAGACTCGCGCGTGACGTCGCTGACGAACCCGGCGAGGTCTGATCCGAGTGCCGCTTCAGCACTCAGCCCAACACTGGCGGTTTCGGTCATCAAGTCCACGATCCCGGCCAACACCGGCATCAAGTTGCGTCCGGAAAAGCTGCCGCCGCTGGCAGGCAGCTCGGCGCCCGAGCCACCCCACAGCAACGCCGAGACCTGTTGCCAAGCCGCCTGATAATCGGCCGGTAGTGTGGCGATTTGCTGATCGAAGGCTTGCATCTGCTTGTCCATGTCCTTGCCGGTGATTTTTTCCCAAAATGTCATGATCATGCCTCTTCTTTGCGTAGTTTGGCGAGCGTCGCCGCCAAGAAATCCCATTTCTGCCAGAATTCAGTCAGATAGGCCTGGCCGTCAGCGTTGAGCGCATAAAATTTGCGCGGCGGCCCCACCGTTGATTTACGGCGCGCCACATTCAGCAGGCCTTTTTTCTCTAGCCGCAGCAACACGGTATACACCGTGCCTTCGACGATGTCTTCAAGCCCAAGGTCCGTCAAATATTGGGTGATCTCATAGCCATAAGTTTCTCCCAAACTGATGCGCTGGAGCACGATACCTTCAAGCGCACCTTTGAGCAGTTCCGTTAAACCTTTCATCACGGCCTCCCTAGTAATGTTATGTACCGGTACATCGTAACAGTAGGTACCAGGTGTGTCAAGCGCGCAAAGCAAAAAAATCCCCTTGTTGGCGGCGAGGAAAGTCTCGTCGGGGACAAAAGGGATGTGTGTTGATTATTTTGGTTTTCATCGTCGAGCTATGCAAAACAACCTGTCTTAGCCTCCCAGCTAAAATCGTTTTGCACCGCTCTGGTTTCTTCGTCGAGCTTCGCGGCGCAACGCGGGTACGGCTAGCTACGCTATCATGCTCGGGGCAAAGTACGCCCCAATCCTGATAGCTAGGCTACCCGACCCGCTAAATACGCGCCACTTCGCTCTGGTTATTCTGCCAGCACGCCGTGGACGACCATAACTTCACCGTCTTGTTCTGGAGCTTCTAGCCAGTGGAATTCACCTGGGGTCATGACGACGGCTTGGCCTGGTTCCAGGCGGGTTTGTTCGTCATCGGTGTGGAACACGATGGCGCCTTTGATTGCAACCACAGTGACGGTCATCAAGGAGCGATGGCGTTTGATTTCAGTACCTTTGGGAATCACCAGGCGCACGATACTCAAGTGGCGTTGTGACAACATCCGATCAGGGCCTTGGGTGACACTTGGATCTGGGTTCAGAATTTGCATAACGAGTCCTCTTTTCACACAATTATGCTTTCATTATACCGTTGTCACCGTTGTCTCTGGATATCCTCATTGTACTGCCATCTTGCGATTGGGCTCAGCAACTGATGCCGGCAACGGTCAAACCTTTGCCAAACGCGGCCAAAACTTCTTTCCCGTCGGCGATCAACAAGCTGTCATCGAACGTGTGCGCATGGTCTTTGAGGCGGATCTGATGGTCGCGGAAATCCAACTCCAGACCGGATTCCAAGAACAGCAAGTCATATTCTGACGTGTACAGCTTGATGCCGGCTTCGTTTTCCAAAAGCACCGGATAGTCCGAATCTGGGCCGTCGACCACGATCAGCGTGAACTTTGAGCCGATCGTGCAGGCCCCGCCTTGCAATGAATATTTGCCACCGCCGTCATCGGCGATGAGAATCAACGTTTTATCTGCCAGCTGTTTTGCCTTCAACAAATCGACAAACGCAGGCGTCAATGTAATTTCTGCCATGGTTAATCACCTTCCTTAAAGTTAGTGTCGCACAATCGAGTGCCAACAACAACTTAAAAACGGCCGGCGACAGCCGACCACAAGAAATTAGTCATTTGGCATCAAGAACAACAAGATCAGATAGATCCAAACCAACACGCCGCCGCCAAAAACAAACAGCAGCCGGACCCAGATCGAATTGATGCCTAACCCTTCAGCTAACCCACCGCAAACACCGCTGATGATGCGGTCGTTGCGTGACTTTCTCAATCTCATCGCACTTCCTCCTATCGTTGCTACCACCAGTATACCTAGCAGGAATCCCGGTGCCGTCGGGCGGCATACGGATTTGCGCTCGGGCGAAGGACCGATTATGATTTGCGCCTTCATTCACTCAGATCATAAATCACATAGTGTTGCTCATAAGTTACATTGGCGAAGACGAAATTAGGATTCAGCTGGTTTTGTCTGGTTTCCGCATTTTGCAACGGTTGTTTGGCCAACCCCAACGCTGCCCGGGCGCGATCAGAGATCCGTTGCAGTTCGCTGGTCGCCGGAATCTGAAAATCCAGCTCCCAGGCCACCAATGGCGTCTGCACCTTGGCAAGATAGCCGGTGATCGACGTCGATCGGATCGTTTTGGCGGCACCGCGATAATTGCGGAAGATCGTCACCATGTCATCGAAGGTCAAATCAGTGTTCAAGTTTTTCGTCAGCGTTTTTAACACGGTCGAGAACTGGCTCAGCCCGGTAGTCGACAGCGTCGCTTTCACCACCGCCTTGATCACTTGGCGCTGGCGTTCTTGACGCCCGTAATCGCCACGCGGGTCTTCTTTGCGCATACGGACATAAGCCAGAGCCTGGGTACCGTTGAGATGTGCAGGCCCTTTGGTAAAATGCTGGCCGCCGGTCTTGGAGCTGTCGAAGCTGAACGGCACCGTCACGTCGACACCACCGACGGCATCAATGACGGATTTTAAGCCACCCATGTCGATTGTCAGGTAGTAGTTGATTGGGACGTTCACCAGTTTTTCCACGGTCGCTCGGGCCATCGAAGGGCCACCTAATGCGTATGCGGCATTGATTTTTTGCATGTTGAATGATTTGGTACCGACAATCTGCGCGGGCGTGTCGCGCGGAATACTGATCAAGTCAGTGCGCTGGGTCTTGGGATTGACCAAGGCTAGGATCATGGTGTCAGAATTACCTTGATATGTACGCCCGAACGCACCAGTATCTGCGCCTAACAACAAAATGGCGATCGGCTTTTTGGCTCGCAACTTGGCGGCGCCTTGTCTGCTTTGGCGTGTCGGGGTGGAGATTTGATTGGCAGCATACCGCGCTTGGCTGTAGAGCCGGAGCCCGTAAAACAAGCCGGTGCAGCCCAGCGTGATGAAGATCAAAACCAGATACCGCCTCAGCGGCCGTGGTGATTGATGTCTTGGCATCGTGTTACCCCTTTCTCGTGTCTGGTGGCGACAAAGAGGTGCTCTCTAGGGTGGATGAGCGATCGGCATGTCATCACCCCCTGAAGTACGCGATGTGCAAAACGTTGCGGGCGATCAAGGCAATCTGGGTGAAGTCTTGTTGCATCTGCCCTTGCGTGCTGATGGCAAGTACAAAACGTTGGCCTTGGCTGGTGGTGACGATGGCGGCATCGTTGTTGGTTGTGCCTTGATAGCCGATCACGTCTTGCACGTTAGCATGAGGCAAAAGGCTGTGGACCCCAGCCGGAATCCCCGAACGGAATTCCTGGTTACCCATGTCAGTCAACAGCCGCTCGCGCAACTTGGCCTCAGTAAACGGCGGCCGCTTGTCGACCAAACGCACGAGCAACGCCGCCGTGTCATTAGTCGTCGTTTGATCGGCTTGCACATAGCTGAACACCGGCTTCATGCCCAGCTTTTTGAGGTAGCGATTCATGCTGACCTTGCCGTAACGCGTGGCGATGATGCTGCCAAAATAATTCTGGTTGGCAATCATCATCCGATCAAACGCTGCCTGTAGCGCCGGAGTCCACGTCAGATCACCGGTAGTGGTCAGATGACTCACATACGCGGCGATGGCAAGCTTTACCGAAGACGCTGCCGGTCGCATCTGCTTGCCTTTGGCGGCGACGCTCACGCTCCTTGGTCGGTTCAACACATCCAGCTGGTTTTTGGCCGCCGCAGACCCCGGCACCGGCGCAAGGTTAATGAACGTCACGCTGACGTTACCGTCTGCGGTAACCGTCTTCAAATAGCGATGCAGGCGCGCCCGCAACTTGGCCGCACTTGGATTGACAATGTCGTCGTCAGCCCGGGCCTCCCCGCCAGTTTCTTCAAGCTTTGGCGATTGTAGCTGCTGCTTCGTTACCTCAGCAGGCAGCGAGACCTTCTGGGTGTCGCCAAGATGCGCATAGGCGAAGCCTGTAAGGGCGACCCCCCCACCACGACTATTGCGGTGATGTACATGACTCGATGTTTGCGTATGTTTGCCTTTAATTTCTGCCAGCCTTGATGCCACCCAAGCATCGTCATCCCCCCATTTCACTCGTCATTTCCTTAAGCATATCTGATTCGGGCAGAAAAACAATATAATTATTATTAAAGTCATGACACGCAAAAAGCCGCCTTCTGCCGAAGACGACTTTCTGCTTGGTGACTATTCTGCAGCGACCGCGGCATTGACCGCGTCTGCTTCTGCGTCGATCAAGGCGACGCGGCTGGTGATGACCTTGGTGTCCATCTCGATTTCACGGGTCAGGCCAATGTTGTCACGCAACGGCGCGAAGAATTCCTCGAACTCTGCCAACCGCTGGTGGGTGTGGAATACCCGCGAGATGACGGTGATATAAGTCGGGAACTCCATGTCGCCGCCAACGGTCTTGGCCAGCCAGTCCCAACGCTGACGGATCCAATCCCAAGCCAGCTGTTCGCCGGCGGGATTGGCCAGCACGCCGGCAAACCAAGAACGCAGGTCTTGCGGCTTGATGGTCTGGGCGTCTTCAAACGCCACTACCAGCTGCTTGAGCTGGCCGGCATCAGGCGTCTTCGTCAACGCCTGGGCGAGGTCGCGCTTGTAGCTGGCGTCTGCGGTGTCGCGATAGGCGTTCAGCAACTGGGTGAACAGCGCGTCACTCGGATAGTTTTGCACCTCGTTTTGCAACAAGTAGACCCGCGTGTCTGCCGGCAAGCTTGCCGGATCGCTGGCCGCTGTGAAAATGGCGTGTGCGTCTGCTTCTGCCTGCGGGGTCTTGGCAAACAGCGCCGCGCTCAGCACATACGGTCGGGTCAAGGTGTCGTCGTTGGTGTCTGTCGCCTTTGGCTGCCAGCCCAAACGCGCCAAGGCTGGTGTGCTGAGCTTGGCGTACAACGCCCGCAGCGCCTTGTCGCTGGCCGTGTCCGGCGTCGTGAATTTCTTCAGGTTGCCGGCCAAGGTGTACAAGGCGGCGTTGACGATGTTGGACGGGCTGGTGGCAAAGTCTTTGAGCAACGGCACGACGCTGGCGTAGGTCCGCTTTTGCCCTTCTGCCAACAGGCGCAGGTCTTGGACCAGTTGCATCTGCGTGATCGCATCGAGTGAATCGACGTCTGCCAACAACGCATCCAGCAAGGTATCGTCGTAAGCGACGATGAAATGCGACTCGTTGCCGACGTTCAACCGCAGGGCTTGCGCTTGGTGCAAGTCCGCATAGGCGCCCAGATCAAGCGTCGGGGTCGTCATCAGCTGCGGCGCCTTGAAGTTGGCCTTCAGCGGAATCTGCCACTGCCGGCCTTGATCGACGCCATCGCCGATGAAGAACTGTTGCTGGCGCAAGATCACATGGCCGTTTTCCACGCCGGCAGAAACGACCGGATAACCCGGTTGTTCCAGCCACGACGTCATCACGGCGCCGACATCGATGCCGGAAGCATCGCCTAAGGCCGCCCATAAGTCGGCCCCGGTGGCGTTGTTGTATTGATGCGCGGCGATATATGCCTTCAGGCCGCGACGCATGACGTCGTCGCCTAACAGCGCACGCACCATGACCAGCATCCGCGAGCCTTTGGCGTAAACGATCGCGCCGTCAAACAGCGAATCGATTTCTGCCGGGTCTTCGACTTGGACGTGCACGCTTTGGACGCCATCGGTGGCGTCGCGCTGCAAGGCCGCGGCGGCTTCGTCGGTTTGGAAGACTTCCCAGATGTGCCAGTCAGGCTCCAAGGCGTCCACGGCGACATATTCCATCATGTTGGCAAAGGATTCGTTCAGCCACAGGTCATCCCACCACTTCATGGTAACGAGATCGCCAAACCACTGATGCGCAAGCTCATGGGCGATCACGGTGGCGACCCGCTGCTTCATTTCCAAGCTGGTGTTGTCAGGATCGACGGTGAGATAGGCTTCGCGGTAAGTCACCAGGCCCCAGTTTTCCATCGCGCCGGCGGAAAAATCAGGCAGCGCCAACTGGTAAGAATGCGGTAGCGGATACGGGGTTTGGTAATAGTCTTCGTAGAACTCGATACTGCGCTTGGCGATGTCCAAGGCAAAATCCAGCTCGTTGGCCTTGTGGGCCTTGGTGGCAAAAACGCCGATCTCGACGCCTGACTTGGTGTGGGTGAGCTTTTGTTGCAGGTCCCCGAAGGCAAACGCGACCAGATACGTGGACATGACCATGGTCGTGTCAAAATAATGCACGCCGTTTTCAACGCGGACTTCCGGCATGTTGGCGATGATCGTCTCGCCTGGTTGTTCGTCAAAGCGTACCGCCAGATCGAAGGTCGACTTGGCTTCGGGTTCGTCGACGCAAGGGAAGGCTTGACGCGCCGCGGTGGTCTCAAACTGGGTCCCGATGATCTGCTTGGTTTCCCCGTTCAGCTTGTAATACGACGGGTAGATGCCCATCATCGTGTCGGTCAACGGTGCCTGGTACGTGATGGCAAGTGTCGTCGTCCCGCTTTGAGGAAGGTCGATCACCACTTTTTCCGCGGCATCATCGACAGTGAAGGCAACGGCCTGGCCGTCAGCTTCGATCGCCGAGATCTGCAAGTACTTCTGGTTCACCGCGATCTTCGCCGCCAGCGCCTGCCCGGCGATTTCTGTGTGGCCTTTGATCGTCTTGGTCGCGCGATCAACATCCAAAAAGATCTGGTAGTGTGTCGGCTGGAATGTTTCATAAAGATGTGTTGTCTCTGTCATCGTCAATCCTCCGGTATCGTCAAATTCGGTTTAGGTTCATTATACACTTTGCTTACAATTGGTGGCTGAGACTTAAAGCGGGCTTAGTATTGGGTATAAGGCGCCTGACGAGTAAATCCCGAACTTAGGATTTGCTTGGCAGGTGCCTTATACGCAAATACGTTGCTTTAAGGCTCGTACATCACTGTAATCGCCGTGCTTATTTTCTAAACTCGAACTGTGTCATCATCTCAGCCATGCGCCACACACAAAAAAACGACAATCGCTTAAGATTGTCGTTGAGGTAAGGTCGTCCCGTTGATCGTGATCGTATCGCGACCACTGTTTTTGGACTTGTATAAGTATTGGTCTGCACGTCTGTAAATATCGAGGTAGTTTTGATCGTCAAGCAACGAGCGCGTCTCGCCAAGGGAAACCGAGATCTGAAACTCCCTGCCGTCTTCGGCGTTGAAACGCAACTTCCCCAGCTCATCGTGTACCCGCCAGGCGATGTTTTTGGCATCGTTGCAATCCGGAGTGATCTTCGGCAAGATGAAGCTGAACTCCTCGCCGCCGGTACGATAACACCGCACGCCGGCATAAGGCAGATCTGCCGCGATCAGCCGCAGCGTTTTGGCCACGCGCTCCAGCACGTTGTTGCCGATCAGGTGCCCGTATTGGTCGTTAACCTGCTTAAAATGATCGATATCCAGCGTGTACACGGCAAAATAACTCTTTTGGGCTTTGGCCTGTTGGTATGCCGCCAACAGGTCTTCGTTAAACACCCGGAAGTTGTTCAAGCCTGTCAGCTCGTCGATGCGCGCTTCTTCGCGCAGTTGTGCTTGTTGCTCCCGCTGGCGTCCCAGCAGGTAATGGACAAGTCCCAACCAGATGCAAATCGAGATGAAAGTCCCGATCTCCCAGGGCCAGCCGACGTCGATGCCGTCAAGCGACACCAGATTGACATACAAAAACGGGACCGCAAAGATCATGCAAAACGGATAATACGCCCAAGGCCTGGCCACGATCCAGTCGCCAAACCGCTGCGCCACGATCATCAAAACCAACGTGATGAGATACCAAGGCAGCCAGTTGGGCACGTGCGGTAACCACCAATACCACACCAACAAGATGGCGGCCAGCCCGCAGAACATCGATCTTTGCCGCGACAACAATAAGGCATACATGACCGTGGCGATCTGGAAGGTGATATAGGTCCAGCCGTAACCGACGGCGTTATGTTCTTGCCAGATGCTAAACATCGACGCAAAATGAAACAACAAGATAAACGCTGCCGTCAAACCTAGCTGGCTGGCCTCACGAAAGCGGTGATCTTGAAACATCGACGCTTTGGTGTCTTGCAGCCAATTCAGTAACAACGCATAGCCGATCAAAACCAACGTGTTGGTCAGATAGGTGGTAACTCGGATCCCCCAAAGATACATCGCTTACCTCCTCTCTGCTGTCAATATACCATATTTGTGATGTTTTTATTCTAAATATTGCCAAAAATTGGCATCTTAGACACTTGTCTAGCCCTCGCATAACGGCTTAAACTGGACTTATCCCAACCACAAAGGAAGACACTCATGGAACCCTACGCAATTTTTATGGACATCGACGGCACCCTCATCGATCGCACCCAGATCCCGACCCCAGCCACCGTTACCGCCATCGCCAAATACCGAAAGTTCGGGCATCAGTTTTTCATCGCCAGCGGCCGGCCGCTTTTTTCCGCCACCGCCATGGCCGAGCGTATTGCGCCGCACCTTAACGTGATCGGCGCCAACGGTTCGATCACCGCCGTCAACGGCCAGATCACCAGCCGCCACTTCACTCTCGCCGCGCTGATCGGCATCTACCGGATCTCGGCGAAGTACGGCATCCGCACCCACTTTTTCACGCCAGAGCGCGTGATTTTTCTCGATGCGCCGCAAATGACCGTGTCTTGGGACGCCCGCAACCGCATCGCCGGTGAAGACCCGAGCAAAAACGTGATGATCCATTCTGAAGCCGAGTTGCAACAATACGCCGCTGAAATCACCAACGGCTTCAGCTTCGCCCCGGACACACAGGCACGCACCCAGGCCAAGGCGGCCATGGCGGCCTTGCCAGATGTCGACGTCTCGTCTTCTAACACCGACAACATCGAGATCACTGCCCATGGCGTCAACAAGGCCAGCGCGATCAAGGCGGTGTGTCGCCAACTCGAGATCCCGTTAGCCCACACGATGGCCTTCGGGGATGGCGACAACGACTTGCAGATGCTGACGACGGTACACTACGGCGTCGCGATGGGCAACGCCAACCCGCGCGTCAAAGCCGCAGTTCACTATCACACGACCGACATCCACCACGACGGCGTCGCCACCTACCTCGACCAGTTTTTTGGCTGACCGGCAAAAATACCCTTTGACCCAGGCGTCTGCCTAGATCAAAGGGTATTTTTACACAAGCTATCGTTGCCGGCGCTGGATCAACCAACCGCTCACCATGGCACAGCAGATCCCGATGCCCAAAGGTAAGAAGGCGGTAGAATTCAGGTGGCTGACTTCGACCACCATAAAAAACGCCATCAAAGGCGCCTGCTGAGAAACGGCTAAAAACGCCGCGGCCCCGACGACGGCGGCCTGCCAAAACGGCACGCCGGCGATCACCGGGGAAAGCCCTGCCGCGATCAGCACGCCCAGCGCGGCGCCGACTGCGATCGACGGCGTCAGCGTCCCACCAGAGGCGCCTGCCCGCAACGACAACACCGTGGCGGCGACTTTGCAAACCGCGACCAGCGCGAGCAGCGCCAGCAAGTCGTTGCCTTTGGCGCTGATGGCCGTTTGCGCCAGCGCCCGGCCGTTGCCCATGATCTGCGGGTATTTCATCGCGACGACCCCGGTGCCAAACGCCACCAGCGGCAGTTGCCACAACAGCTTGGTATCTCGCGTCTGGTGGTTGTTCGCCCACTGAAACGCCCGGCGAAATCCTAACCCGGCCAGGCCGCTGATTAAGCCGATGACGACCATCAGCGGGAGGCTGTGCACGCCAAAAGTCTGCGGCCCCACCAGATAATAAGGCTTGAAGCCTTTTAACAGTGACCCGACCAGCGTCGCGATCGACGCCATCGACAAGCTCGTGATGACGCTACGCTTGTTGACTTGCCGGTACAAGATCTCGACGGCAAACATCGTCCCGGTCAACGGCGCGATGTACACGCCGGCAAACCCGGCGCCGGCCGCCGCGGCGATCAACAGGCGCTGGTCGTCGTCAGTCAAATGCCAGTGCAGATGCTTGGTCGACCACGCGTTGACGTGTTGCCCCAGCATGGCGGCCAATTCCCGCGGTGCGACTTCTCGCCCGACCGAGCCGCCGGCGCCGACAAAGAAGATCTGCGTCATGACGTGTACCAACGTCGTCACCAGCGGCATGGGCTTGCCGGCGACCGCGTGCACGACCCCGACAGTCGGCTTAAGGTACCGACGCATCCCCCACCACACGATTGCGGCAATGATGCCGCCGATCGTCAGCGATACCAGGCGATGATTGCCTGAGACCAACCCGGCGTATGGCTGGGCCGCGGTTTCTTGAAACGCTAAAAAGAAGTGCTCTGTGACATCCAAAAACACGCTCAAGCCTATCGCACCCACGCCGGCCAGCACTCCGATGACGATGGTCGAACAGACTAAGGCGCGGTCGTCTCCTGTTTGTTTCATGAGTTTCCTTTCCATTGTCAGTCGGCAGGATCGTCGCGCCAATAGGCTTGCGCCTGCGCCTCCCAATCAGCCCGGTCTTTTGCGGTAATCTTGTGGAGGATGTGGGCGGGATTGCCAACGGCGACGACATCATCAGGCAGGTCTTTGGTCACGACCGCCCCGGCGCCGACCACCACGTTGTTGCCAATCGTCACGCCAGGCAACACGGTCACATTGCCGCCCAGCCAGGTGTTGTCGCCGATCGTGATCGGCTTGGCAAACTCCAGCATCGCCACGCGGACCGTGGCCGCGATCGGATGCCCGGCCGTCAACAAATTGACGCGCGGCCCGATCTTGACGTTGTTGCCGATGGTGATCCAGTTGGTGTCTAAGAACACGGCGTCGACGTTGCAGTAAAAGTTTTCCCCGACGCGGATATGTTTGCCGTAATCGACCTCAAACGGCGGTTGCACAAACAGGTCGTGCGCGTGGAACACCTGTCGCTCCAAGCGCACGATCTCATCGAGTTCAGTCGCCGGCAGCTGGTTGATGCGCTGCACCAGCATTTTGCCAGGCAGCTCCCGGTTGCGGTCTTGGATCCGTTCTGTGATATACAACTGCCCCGCCAACATGCGGGCGTATTCTGCGTCGTCCATCATTCACCTCATTGATTCGATCTAACAAGCCAATATCCATTATAATCGCTCGCCCGAATCCGTTGCAATCACCGATATCGGTTACATTTTTCCAGGTAAAAACTACCCTCGCCATCAACGACGTGTTATCGTCAAGGTAAACGATCATAAGGAGATCTAGCTCATGCCTGAAAAACAACCGATTCCCAATCTGACTTCAGCGTTGCGCAATCACGGTGTCGAGTCGCCAGACGTCATTCGCAAGGCCAGTGGCATCCGCCTGTTTGGCAAGCGCATCAAAACCATCGTCTACTCTACCGACGTGGCCGTCATCGCCAACTGCGACGCCGACGCGATCCTGGCCGTGTATCCTTGGACGCCGAGCACGCGCATCCTCGACGCCATCGGCAGAGTCGCCAACGTCCCGATCTTGGCCGGCGTCGGTGGCGGCTTGACCAAAGGCCTGCGTTCTGCCACTGTTGCCCGCTTTGCAGAAGAAAACGGCGCCCAAGCCGTCGTCTTGAACGCCCCCACCGGCATCGACACGCTGCTCAGCGTCCGCCGGATGGTCGATATTCCGATTTTTTACACCGTGGTCAACCAAACCCCTGACCTTCTGCGCTATGTCGATGCCGGCGTCAACGCGCTCAACATCGCTGGCGGCAAAGACACCGCCGCCTTGGTTGCTTGGGCGCGCGAACAGTTGGGCCCTGAACATCCCAACTTCCCGATCATCGCCTCAGGGGGCAAAACCGACGCCAGCATCTTAGACACGATCGCGGCCGGCGCCAACGCCATCACCTTTGCCGCTTATGGCATCACCGAGAAAACCTTCCACGAGAAGATGGCCCAATACCGCACAGAACAAGCGGAAAACTGACTTAATCCCCCATTAAAAAACTGGCCAACCCCTAATGGTTGACCAGTTTTTGTTTTACTCAGCCGATACCGTGCGCTGGGCGATGACCAGATGCAGAATGTAGGCCCCAATCAACTGTAAGACAGACTTGACGATGATCTGCCCAACGATCGCCGCTGGCACTGCCGCCCAGGGCAACTGCCCGGAGCCAAGCGGACTCAGCCCGATGATGACGAAGATCGCAGAATCCAAGCTGCCACCGATCACCCCAGAGATCGCGACCCGCCATGCCATCGACAACGGCAAACGCGAGTACACCTCAGTATCCATGCTCTCGGAAACACAAAACGACAACGCACTGGCGGCCACGATCATCAGCGTGTCTCCCAGCATCGCAGAAACGATGGCGGATAACACCAACGCGGTCCCGATCGTGTAATAGGTGTGCTTGCGCCCGAGACGATTTTGTACCAGGTCACGAAGCACAAAGGTTACCCCAACAATGAACGTGCCGGCAGGGACGAGAAAGATGCCGAATGCGATCGGCATGGTGGAAGCGGTGATAACATTGGCGGCGACGATTGAAATGAGATATGCGAGTACACGAATCATGATTTGGCCTCCCGTTGACTTAAGTATTCTGCTAACCCGTTGGCACGCAGGCGACAAGCCGGGCACTCGCCACAGCCGGCACCGGGGATCCCGTTATAGCACGTCAACGTCTTAGCCTGCACATAATCGAAGACGCCGAGGGCATCGGCCAACGCCCAAGTGTCGGCCTTGGTCGACCACATGAGTGGCGTGTCGATCACCAACTGACTGGCCATCGCGAGATTCAGCGTAACATTCAAGCTCGCAATAAAATCATGTCGGCAATCTGGGTAGCCGGAAAAATCGGCCTGCCCGACGCCGGTCACCAGATGCGTGGCGCCGATCTGTCGGGCCAACACGCCAGCAAACGACAGAAACAACAGGTTCCGCCCGGGCACGAAGGTGTTGGGCAAGGCGCCATCGACCCCTGCTTGAACGGCGATATCTGAACGCGTCAAGGCACTTGGCGCCAGCTGGTTGAGCAATTGCATGTCGAGGACATGATGCGAGATGCCTTGCTCTTTGGCAATGGCTTGGGCACAGGCAATCTCGGCGTGATTGCGCTGGCCATAATCAAAGGTCACCGCCGAAACCGACGCAAAGCGCTGCTTGGCCCAAAACAAACACGTGGTGCTATCTTGACCGCCTGAGAAGACGACCAATGCTTTTTCATCATGCATGGGGACGCCTCCTAGCGGTTATCGATTTTTTCAGGATACATGTCGTGATTCATCAGCCGGTAGTCTGCCATCTCTGCGTACTTCGTCTCCGGACGGCCGTAATTTACCCACGGGTCGATCGAGATGCCCCCACGCGGCGTGAACTTTCCCCAGACTTCGATGTACCGCGGCGATAGCAGCTGAATCAGATCGTCCATGATGATGTTCATGCAGTCTTCATGAAAATCACCATGGTTGCGAAAGCTGAACAGATACAGCTTCAAAGACTTGCTTTCGACGATCAGCTTGTCGGGAATGTAGCTGATGTACACCGTGGCAAAATCGGGCTGGTGGGTCAGCGGGCACAGGCTCGTGAACTCTGGGCAATTAAATTTGACGAAGTAATCGCGATCGTGGCGATTACCGACAGCCTCCAACATCTCCGGCGCATAATCTGTCGGATACTTGACCTGTTGATTGCCAAGCAAGGTCAAGCGATCAGTATCAGTTCGTGACATATGACACTTCCTTACTGCACAACCCAGACAAAAAAAGTCGCGTCCTATACAAGGACACGACCAAGATTTTGTCAGTGTTTGCATAGTTTTTTATAGAGGGTTTGGCTATGAACCTCTTGAAGCGATTGTATCCTGACACACTTGTGGCGTCAATCACAAATTAATGCTTAAAATGTGCCAACAACTTGCGCGCACGCTTGCCGCCGATGTGCTGGCCAGCTAAGCGATGTTGGGCAGCAACCTTTTCAGCCCCAGTTGCCACAGCTGCTTGCAACGCGGTCATTTGCTTTTTAGACATCGACGATTCGGCTTGAACCGTCTCCAAAAAGGCATTCAACCACGCCACGCGTTCTGCTTTAGCAGAGTTCGGGACCAGCTTAGCGGTGACAGCAGACACCGCGTCGGCATCCCATTGGTTAAGCGTCTGCAAGTGCTCCGCGTAGACCGTGTCTGCAAACTGCACCAGCCAGTCGACCAGTGAGTCTTGCGCCGCGTCATCTTGCTTCAGCCAGGTCATGCGCGCATAGCGCAAGGCGTCATTATGTACACGAGTGGCGATGTTGCCACGCCAAGCCTTGCCACCGATGGCATCAACATGCGTGAGTGTGTCTTGGTAAGCCGTTGGCGCAAACAGGCCTTCGACAATCTCGCCGTTAACCGCCATTTCCGTTTGGGCACGTAAATCTGAAACTTGTTGCATATTCTTAAGACTCCTTTTACCCCGCCATCACGGCGATCTAGTCAGCGCTGTCTTGCAACGCACATTATCCTAGTTTCGCACAAGTCCCGATTTCAAGCAAGTTTCTGCAGATTTTATCATCATACAAAACTTTACAAGATATTCTCTTCGCTTCTTTTAGCAATCTCATCGAATTCCAAGTCTAAGTGCATGTTGCAAATAATGGAAACTAAGAACATGCGATAATACTAAATTACTTTTGTACAGAAGAAAGCATTGAGAATATTTTCCCAATGCTTTCTGAGGATGACGAGTATTAAATTGCTGTCACACTGACATCTTCTAATTTGATAGGTTTACTTAAGATAAAACCATAGAAAATGGTTGCCAACAGACAAAATGCGCCTGCTAAGAAAAATGCAGCTTGAAATGAGCCAGTTTTATCAACAATGAATCCGGTGAAAATTGGTGCACACGTGGCGCCAATGAAATCCGCAAAGTTCTGGAATGCGCCAAGCATCCCGACAGTTTCTTTGGGCGCAACATCTGTTACTACAGTCCAAACCACACCTGGAGCTAACGAAGTTGCAAAATATCCTAACGTTAACAAGGCGATGCATACCGTTAAACTTTTAACTGATGCAACCGGAGCCAGACCAATTGCTGCAATGATCGTACCGCCGATAATTGGAACTTTGCGAGCGGAAATCGCTTTCATTTTCAACTTCTTTATTAGTAAATCTGAGATTATCCCGCCCATAGGGATCGCAATTAGCCCGGCAACATAAGCCTGGATTATTCATAGAATTTCAAAAAAGCAGCGCAATCCCATGATTCACACGGGACTGCGCTGCTTTGGTGTTTCACCCATTGGGTGCGCCTATATGCTAAGGTTGAGTCGACGAAAACCATCACG